>CAZMEH010001004.1:0-1892 GCA_964564885.1 uncultured Saprospiraceae bacterium
AGTTTATTTGTTTTCTGAAATTTTGCCGTTAGCCGTCCGCCGTTTCTAAAACTTCCACAAAATTTCAAAAGAACCAATTTATTGATTAAAATCGAACTTGGTGAACCGTTTTACGATGATTTGGAATATCCTCATTGAACAAAGGTTCTACTCTATTCTGCGCATTATAATATCCCATTTTTGGCTGATGGCTATATGCTCTTTCCATATAAGGTTCGCCGTATCTGTCGTAGGTAACAAAGTCTTTCATTCTTCGGTATATCGCATAAACGATACTCATAATTCCTGCTGCAATAAAGGCAACAAACGCTACTCTGGCAACGAACATAAACATGATAATTGCTATAGAGAAGCCGAAAAACATCTTAAAAGGTCTCATGACTATTTTATTTTAATGGTTAATCAATTACGCAATCTTTATCATCTTTCTGTATTCCAATTGCGTGTTATATCTAGGAAGACGAAGCAGTTGAAATATTACTTTAAAAAAAGTGAAGTTTTTTTGAAGTAATATAAATACATCTAATAACTAACTGATTATTAATTGAATAGTTGATTTAAAATATAGATTATATAATTCATAATTTAAAAGCACAAGCTATATTTTGTTGGAATTGCCCGTGCTACGTTATGAGATTTAGAATCAAAAGCCGACCTTTGCCGATTAGACGAGAAATAGGACAAGTTTAAAAAACTAATTAAGGATTAATGGCAAGGAAGGAATACGGAACGACATGGTGGGGCAAGCAGTGGTTAAACGCATTAAGTGGTATTGATAATGCTAATCGGTTGCCTCGTGGTAAGACTTATGCGAACAGAGGCGCAGCTTATGATATTGAGATTGATGGCAATACCGTCACAGCTAAAGTTGTTGGTACAGAGCGAACACCGTATCAAGTGAAGTTGTCCATTCCTGTCTTTACCGATTCGGAGCAATCTCAGATTTTACAAATGGTGACGGATAATCCATTTCTATTGTCGCAACTGATGAATCGTGAGTTGCCAGCAGGTTTGCATAGAAAGTGTGATGCACAGAATATCCGCATTTTTCCACGTTCTTGGCAGGACTTGAATGGCAGTTGTACTTGTCCAGATTTTGCAGTGCCTTGCAAACACATCGCAGCCGTTTTGTATATGATTGCCAATGAGATTGATAAAAACCCGTTTTTGGTTTTTGATTTACATGGTTTTGGCTTAATACAAGGATTAGTATCTACGGGCTATACGATTGGAGCAGAACAAGAGGCTGCCGTAAAATCATTGGATCAGATAACGCAAGAATATAATTACGAAGAAGAAGAGTTTAAATGGAATGAGTTAGTATATAATGCACTAGATTTTTCGAAAATACCAGATTGTAGTGATAACCTAATGTCCATTTTTTCAGACCAAACTGTTTTTTACCCGCAAGGCAATTTCAAGGCTATATTAGAAAACTCTTATTATTCCGCTACTTATGCTGTTGCCAAACTGGACAAAGAGAAGGAAGATCTCATTCTTTCCGAAAACACTAAACTGACCGAAGAAATAGAAATCATACTAGACGAATCTTTGGATTGTCGAGTGGTGACGTTGCGTAATGCCACAGGTAAAACGGTTCAAAAATATTCTGATGTTGAGGATGTTATTGAATGGATTTCGACTATTCCGCCCAATAAATTGATGCAATGTAGTCCGTCGGTTCGTGGTTTGTTCACGGCTTATCAATATGCTAGAAAGCTGGCATTGCAAAGTGCATACATTCCACAATTAGTCGAATTGGATAAACGCTGGTATGCGATTCGTTGGCTTCCTGCACACCTCAATGAGGAAATTAAAGTAGCAAGCGAAGAAATCAAGAAATTGTTACCCAGGCACTTAGTGTATTATAAAATCAACAAAGAAGTCAAAGA
>CAZMEH010001005.1:0-4336 GCA_964564885.1 uncultured Saprospiraceae bacterium
ACATAATGAATCGCAATACCATGAAACAACTTTTTGGTCTGTGACTCGGTGTAGCATTCTGTTTGCAAAATAATATTCCAAGTAATATCCAGACTATTCAAACTCGGGTCAAGTGCAAACAAGGCTTTCAAACGGTTGGCTAATAATCCGTGATATTCCGTTCGCCAATCTTCTTTTTTTCGTGGATATTTGGTATAAATAATATCAATAGTAATTGCCGTATTACCTTGCTTTAACTTGCGCCAATCATTTGGGTTTTTGATTTGATATTTTGCATAGCCATTTTCAAGGATGACTTTTCGAGAAGTTGTATTTGGTTGATAAACGGGAATTTCGGTTAGATTAAAACTAGAGAGGAGTGCTTTTTTATTATCAATGGGATTCTTTAAAATGTCTTTTTCAAACTCTACATCTTGCGCAAACGCTGAATTTACAAACATAAAACTAAATAGCACAGGAAAATAAACAGTAAAAAGCGTTTTCATAATTTCAACAATGAATTTGTTTGGAATATTCTCAGTAATGTTTTAACGCAATTTATGATTTATAATTTTGAATGGCAAGGTTCTAATATTGTACATTTTTTAGTTTTGAAACACGGAAACACAAAGGCGCAGAGAAAAATGCTGTAAATCAACCTATTAACCCTGTGTCTTAGTGTCTCTGTGTTTTTAATCAATTTACAACAAACTCTTCACAAATTCCACTAAGTTTTCACGCTTCACTTCCTTTTGTACTAATGCTTGCCATTCTTTTTTATCTGTAACAGTATCTGCTAATTCTGCGCCTTTTTTCAAGTCACGAACTGCAACAACGCCATTTTCGCTTTCATTACTTCCCAACATAATCGCCACTGGACAATTACGAGAATCCGCATATTTAAGTTGACGCATCAAGGCCTTACCACCTTTTTTGTACGTTCCGCAATAAACTTCCGTTTTGATACCAGCAGCACGCAATTCAGCAGCCATTTTCTGATATTCTAATGCAAAATCATTATCAAAATGTGTAATAAAAACTGGGCCGTCTTCTTGTTTAGGAAGCGCATCAGCCATTTCAAGCAATGCCGCCAAACGGTCAACGCCTATCGACGCACCTACCGCAGGAACTTTAATTCCAAGCAAATTCTCCACTAAACCATCATAACGACCGCCACCGCAGATAGAACCTACTCGACGCTCTTTACCTTTATCGTCTGTAATTGTCAAAAGTGATTCTACTTCAAAAATTGGGCCCGTGTAGTAAGCCATTCCACGAACAAACGTCGGGTCAAACACAACTCTATCTTCATCAAAACCAAGTGTTTCAAGGACAGCATCCATTTTTGCCAATTCAGCTAAACCTTCTTGCGCAATTGGATTATCAATATTAATCGCCTCCAAAATTGCCTTACGAGTTGGTAATTTAGTTGGATCATCAACAATGAATTTGCCTAAGAAACCACAAATTCCATCCACCAATGCTGCTTCTAAATGCAAACCTTTGATAGATGAACCTGATTCTTCCTTACGTCCTTCACCCAATTCTAAGCGAACATTATCTAAACCAATTTTATCATATTTATCAACGACACGTAAAATTGCCGCTTCTTGCTCGTCTGTATCAACGCCTAAGGATTGCAATAAACCTTTTAAGATTTTTCGATTATTGACTTTTACAATATAACTATCTCGGCTCATTCCGATGGCTTCCAATGCTTCCGACAAAATCATACAACATTCCGCATCAACCGTTACATCATCTGTTCCAACGGTGTCAAAATCCAATTGCCAAAATTCACGGAAACGTCCTGGAGCGAGTTTCATTTCATAACGAAAAACAGGTCCAAATTGAAAACGTTTCAACATTGGCTTTGGTGCTTGCGTCAGTTGACTGCGTTTCCACTGGCTCAATAAATCTTCGGAATATTTACGAGCCAAAGGTGCCGTTAAATCATAACGCATCGCCAAAGGAGCGTTTTCCATCACCGTTTTTCCGTCTTCGCCCCTGAACTCACGACCTTCTGTATCGAAAACAGGCTCAACTTCTGGACTTCTGAACGAATAAACACCTTCTCCAACCGCATCTTCATCTGGCATATACTTGCCTAAACAATCCGCATATTCCAAAACAGGCGTATCCCAATGCTCAAATCCATACAGCTTATACACTTCACTTGCCTTTTGAACAATTTGCTGTTTTAACTGATTGAGACTTGGATCAATATCCCGAAAACCTTTAATTTTTCTTGGAACGATACCTCTGACTTGTTGCTTTTTAGATTTTCTTGCCATTACTAATTGGATTGTTGGAGGATTGGAATGTTGGAGGATTGAATTGCAATGAGTAAATACTTCTTTTAAATATTCTTAGTAATTACGTCAATTCAACAATCATAACCGTTTCTCCATTCTAAAAATAAAAAAAGCATTATTCGCTATGAATAATGCTTTGAAAATGTCCCGTCACATGGATTCGAACCAAGGGCCTCCTGAACCACAATCAGGCGCTCTAACCAACTGAGCTATGACAGGAAAAAGTATGGTGTCGTTTGATGATTACCATACGTTTTCTTTACGGAGTGCAAATGTATATCATTTGATTTAATATTCCTAAAGTTTGTTTCATTATTTTATACAAATACCTTAACTTTTTTTCTTTTAGAAAAGTTCCATTAGCTTTTGGCTTTATTTTAATATTCTACAATTTAAAATACTATTTTTTTAATAAAAATCTTCTTCTCGCTTTTTTTATAAAAAATACCATAGTAACTATTTTCAAATCCGTGTATTGCTATATCTAATACAATCGCTTGTTTTTGAATATCTCTTACCGCAAGACTACATTTTAGATAATTGGGAAGCGCAATTTCCTTAAATGGCATCTCTTTTTGCAATTGACCATTCTTATCAATACTTGTTTCTACTAATATACATTTCAAGTCATTCTCCGAAAAACACAAGTTAGCGATAGGTTTGTCATATTGATTGTAATCACGTTTCTTATAGTTATAAGAGATAAAACCTATACTATATTTTTCGAGTTGTGAAGAAACTGGTTTCAATCCATCATATTTAGGTGTTGTAATACTACCCATGTATATATTTACAGCGTTTTCATAAATTTCAGGATACACAAACAGGTTTGAGCTTCCTAACGTTCGGATAATTGATTTTTTGTCTGGAAGGATAAGTGTATCTTGATTAATGAAATTCGATACTTGAAAATCAAATGGATAATCACTCTTTTTCGTATATTCTTTTGAAAGAACCGTTTCTTCTGTTTTTGTATTAACAACATCGAAGTAAGTTCCAAAACGATTAGACATTATTCTGTACAGCATTTCATTATAATAGGTTGCATTGAATGAATTCCAACCATTTTCATGTTTCGATTTATAGCGAGACATACTTGTTTTTCCTGTTGCAATATTAAATTTATACAAACTAATAAGATAAGTACTCCTATGTTCTATTAATAGTACAACTTCATCGTTATCAAAAAACACTTTTTCATTACCCGTGAAATCCAGAATATGATTATGCTTACTATAATCAATAGCTTTATAAGGTGAAATTCTATTAGGTGTTGGAGGAGTAAATCTAGCATCAAAGGCACGGGAATCTGGACCTTCCATCACTTGACTAGCCGTTGAAATTTCGCCATTAGAAAGTGAAATAAGCTGAACCTTCAATAAACGTGATTTGAATTGTTTTGATAGAATAAATATTTCGTTACCTCGATGGTGAGTAATATAAACCTCTTCTCCCTTCTCTAAAGGAATATTAACAACTTGCTGCTCCATTTCCTTTGTAGTAGCCATTGTAATCATGACGACTTGGTCATTTTCAATATCATGGCTTAAAAACAAAAAATCACCTTGATGGTAATATGCTCTTAAAAATTTACCTTTAAATGATAACGGAGATTTTAACGTTTGTTTTTCTGTTTCTTGAGTTTCTGTATTCAACAGCTTAAACTCCGTTAGTTTCTTTTTAGTTAAAGAAGTTCCTTCTAATTCAAACCAATAAGTAACTTCATTTTGAATATCTGGAAAGAGATAAAAATTAGTAAAATTTGGTTTCTCATCAAGGCTAATAGAATGGTCTTGACCAAAAATTGGTACAACAAATAGAAATGAAATAATTAGAAAAATGATTTGACGCATGTTTATGTAGGTTTAAGGTTAAAAATATCTGTGACTTATGACTTGAAGTATTTTTTATTTTATAAAGAAATCAATTAATGCGCCGCAACCTATTGCTACAACAATAAATGAAATCATTCCTAAGAAGTAGCTTAAGAGTCCTTTTAGGTAATTCATCTTCTTTCTCTTATCGAAAAATCGACCGATTGC
>CAZMEH010001006.1:0-1993 GCA_964564885.1 uncultured Saprospiraceae bacterium
CTCAGGATTAGCAGTTTCGGCGATTGGTCACAACAATCAAAAAGTTAATGAAGCCTTAAAAAATCAGATTGATAAATACCTTCATGTCATGGTGTATGGAGAATTTGTCCAACAACCACAAATGCAGGTCGCACAGCTTTTGACCAGTGTTTTACCCGATTCTTTGAATACTTGTTATTTTGTTAATTCTGGAACAGAAGCCAATGAAGCGGCACTAAAACTAGCAAAACGAGTAACAGGTCGTCAAAAAATAATTTCGTTTGTCGGCGCATATCATGGAAGTACGCATGGTTCGCTTTCGGTGAGTGGAAATGAAATGAAAAAACATGCTTTTCAGCCATTATTGCCCAATGTTGAATTTATCAAGCATAACAATTTTGACGATTTAAAACAAATCAATGAAGATTGTGCTTGTGTGATTTTGGAAACGATTCAAGCGGATGCCGGAATTAGGATTCCAAGTATTGAATATATGCAAGCGTTGAGAAAGCGTTGCGATGAAACAGGTACTTTGCTTATTTTAGATGAAATACAAGCTGGACTTGGACGCACGGGCAAATTTTGGGCATTCGACTATTTTGGAATTGTACCTGATATTTTGACGCTTGGCAAAGCACTCGGCGGAGGTTTACCGATTGGCGCATTGATTAGCGGAAAAGAAGCGATGGAACAATTCACTTTCAACCCTGTTCTTGGACATATTACCACTTTTGGTGGTCATCCGTTGGTTTGCACGGCAGCGCATGCTAGTTTGCAATTTTTATTAGAAAATAAGTTAGTTGAAAAGGTAAACGAAAAAGGAAAATTACTTCATGACTTACTTGTTAGCCATCCGTTGGTGAAAGAAGTTCGGTATAAAGGTTTGTTATTTGCGGTGGAAATGGAAAATCCTGATATTGTGCAGCAAGTAGTAGAAAAGTGTTTGGAAAATGGAATGATTACTTTTTGGTTTTTGTCTTGTCCGAGTGCTTTCCGACTTGCGCCTCCTTTGACGATTACAGAAGAAGAAATCAAATTAGCGGCGAGTAAAATGTTGAGTGTTTTTGACGATGTTGATTGCTAATTTACGATTTTAACCTGCCTGTCAACTTATCTGTTTATGTTTACACATAAGTTGACAGCAGACAGGCTAAAATCAAAAACTCAATTAGCTCATAAAACCTCAGATGTCTTAATTACCAGATCCGTAATCATTACTTTTTGTGCTTTAAGCATCCGGAATATATTATTCAATTCTTCTGTATAAGTTGCATCATAAGCGGGAGAAATGTAATATTCATTGCCTTTCAGGCGAACAAAATACCATAACGAACCAATTACATAAGCACCATAAAGCGGAATATTTTCAATAACGCTAGGATTAGGATTGAAAAGACTTGGCTTCACTGGCGTTTGGTTTATAACCTTCGCAATATGCAAAGTCGCTAATAGTTTTCCAACTGGATCAATGCCATGAATACCATCATGCATATGTGTATTAACAAAAAAGAAAGGCTGTTTTGGTTGATATTGACCACTCGCTACTATCCAATCTACTTGACCTCTAACTAATGTATTATGCAAGGTAGATTCTAAATAACGATGAGAAAATGCACCAAATTTAAGTTCAAAATTATAGAAATCGACCAATTCCGTTATTGGAGAAATAAACCGCTCTTTTAGTTCTTGAACATTCCAAGCCTTACCATAAATCAATAATTTATCTTGTAAATTGGTTAACTTATCTTTTTCTTCTATTGTTATTTCCATCATTTTTGCTCGCTTAATCCATTTATCAAGCAAATCTGACTTCTTAAATTGTTGTATTAACGAAAATGCTTCATTGACGTTTTCATGGGTAAATTCAGAAAGCGACACCATCGGCTGACTACTTTGGACATTGGTCTGGTGCCCATTATTCGTATACATATTATACATTTATTTGCGATTTACATCCTTGATTGGAAATGCTTTAAAGGTATGAATAAATATTATATATAAATATAATATCAAT
>CAZMEH010001007.1:0-3080 GCA_964564885.1 uncultured Saprospiraceae bacterium
AATCATCTTGCTGCGTCGGTGTCATACTTGATGGAAAAAACCAAATTAATTCGGTTTTACTCAAGTTCCCTTGATTCAAAATGACTTTATTACGCATCATAAAGAGCAAATTCTCCATGAATTTTTCTACTCGATTACGTGCAGCGTCTTCTGTTCCAAAGTTCGACCACTTGATTTCTTTATAAATATCTGTTCCTCGACTTTCTACCATTTTTTCATAGTAGAACGGAATATTCAAATCTGCTAAAGCGTGAACAGGTTGCGAATGATTCAGCGTTTCATGTTCCGAAATCGTCGTACGGAATGGGAAACTATAATCTGTTCCTTTCGCAATAATCTGAGGCGCAAACTCTCTCAAAATCGTCAAGGAAAGCTCAGGAGCCTTGAAAATATTATAATCAACAGGATAAGAAGTAACAAATTGCTTGTCTTCTTCCTTGATTTCCATCGGTTTCGGTTCGCTTCCTTCGATGCTATATTCTGCGTGCGTGTTCGTTGTACCGAAATCCACCGCAAAAGAAAAACGCTTCGTTCCGCCAGCCGTTTGTCTATCGAAAAAAGGAATCATCATTCCTCTTGCTTCGCCATTTTCAACTTCTATAAAGTCAAAACCTTCGTTAATCATATAGAACTTCGAAGTCATTTCGTCTCTCGACTTCTCACTTCGCACTTTACATGGATTATCAAGTTTTTTTGCGGTATTATCTTGCCTATGAAAATGCAAGTTATAGTTCAAATGACGGGTCGTTTCCTTAATATCTCTATCGACTAAAACAACCCGATATTGATTATTTTCGGTTAGTTTGATGAATGGAAAAATTGCCAAACTAAATTGACATTCCATAATCGAACCTTTGTTTTGTTCGGCTGAAATCTCTGGCTGATTATTCGGATAATACATTCTTTCCAATGTAATATACTCACCAGATTTCGCAATCGGAATGCGCAAAGTTACCGCAACACCACCGCCTGCTCTATCGCTCATTTCCAAAACTCGGTCGCCGTCAACGGTCGTTTTTCGTAAATCATCCACGTCAAAATAGTCGAAATACGTTTTCTTAATTGGTATCAAAAAGCCAACGTGACCTTGTTTGAAACCAACCATATTTCCATCAAAAAATTTATGATTCAACGGATAAACTAACTTAATCAACGTCGGTTCTAGAAAATCATCGACCGTTAAATTCGGGTAAGCCATATTCTGACCTGGCAAAATACGCTTGTTCAAAGGCGTACTTCCGTAAGAATAAGGCACAACCGTGTTGCGTTCCCAATCTCCGCCACCGATGTAATTCATTTTACGCTTCGAATAGTTATTTTGAAGTACTAACGGTTTGTGAACATTCCCATTTTGTCCATATTTTTCATCCCATTTCGTAGAAGCAATAATGAAATCACTTTCGCCAGAAACAGAACCTTTATCTACTCGTTTTTTGCGCATTTCAACGCCTAAGATGTAAATATCTTGACCTTCTTTTCCTGTATTAATCACCGGAAAATTGCGTCTAAAGTCGTTGACTTTAAAATTGCGAATTTGTGCATTAATATCATCACGTAGTCTTGGGTCAGTGTGCGCCAATTTTTTCAATGACAATTCTATATAATCAAAAAGCTCTTTCATGTTCTCCCGCAAACGAGGTTCTGCTTTGAACATAAAGTGTAAAAACTTCTGAAATTCTTTCTCTCTTTGGTATAAAGGCGTGTATTCTCTATCGAAGAACTTATCTCGTCCAACTGACAGATTTACAAAATCCAAACTATTTGCCGTAGTGAAACACATCGTCACAGGCGACGTTCCGCCAATAATTTTATAGTCATATTCAATCAAGAAAAAGTCCTCTAACTGGTCAAAGTTATACGCTTCACGGTCTTGCTCAAAGAACAATTTTAGCGTTTCACCTAACAGTTGATGCGCAGGATTACCCGAATTAATCAACATATCAAGGTTCTCTTGCTTATTCCAAGTCACGATTTTCATTCGCTTCGACGGGTCTTCGCTAAACGTATCCCATTCGAAAAACAATTGAATCATATCCAAACAATCGGACACCAATTTGTGATGAATCGTATTGCCATCTAATGCGTCCAAATTGTCGGTTCCATTATCCACAAGCGCACGAAAAGCCGTTTTGAATAAATCAATTCGAGCAAATGGACTTGGAATAGACGTGATTTGTTTCTTGTCCGTTAGTCCAGATGGGTCTTTGATTTTTTCAATATCTTTCTCATTAAATGCACTTGCATTTGCCCAATGTTCTGCTGGATTTCCTCTTTGAAGTATGTTAAGTATCTTTGGCATATCTTGAATGATGAATTTTCGTTCTAATTAATTTTGTTTTTGAGGCTTTTGTTACACTTTTTGAAGTTTCTTAAAATCTCTATTTTTATTCAAAAATCTCAGACTTCCATTCGTCTATTGTTTTCAATTCTGTATTGAAGTTAATACCTAATAATATTTTTTCACGGCTATCAGCGTAATATTTTTCTGCGTAACCCTTATTTTTTATCTGTTCTAAAGCAATTTGACCACTTTCGTCCAACTTGAATTCTAAGACATAAATATAATTAGCTGTTTTGACTACTGCATCTAATCGTCCGTCGTTCGTGTTAATTTCACTTTCAATATATTGTCCCAAGTAGAAGAATACTAAATAAATCAAACTGTGATAATAAAATTCACCTTTTGCCTTAAATATCTGATTAGGAATATTTTTAAAAATGCTTTTTATCAATCGAATTAAATGTTCTAATTCCTTATTTTCAAATGCCTTTCTTAGATGAATGACCGTTGGAGTAGAATACGAATAATCCGTATACGCTAAGAAGCCGATGATATTCTGTAATAATGAATTACGAACCTCTGCGTTTGGATAATTCAATACATATAAGTCATTTCCTTTTCTTTCTTTAATGGTCAGATAGCCCGTTTGAAACAATAAAGGAATTAATTGTAAATGCCTGATACTATAAGATGAAAAAGTCACTGCACCAACTTCTAAGTTATCCAATTGAACCATTTTTTGGTTCTTCATTAGTTCCAATAAAAAAGTGGGCGTACCTGTTTCAAACCAAAAATTCTT
>CAZMEH010001008.1:0-3406 GCA_964564885.1 uncultured Saprospiraceae bacterium
ACAAGATTTTGATAATCTGAGTTGGTACAAAATAATCTACCTCCCGATTGCTCGGGATTATAATTTCTTCTTTGAACGTTCCTAACTAATCGTCTTTAGTCAAAAAATAGGGAACATTATCCTTGAATTTTGCTACAAATATCTACATTCTGGATGTCTTTTCATAAACGTATTTATAAAAAAAATAATTATCCTTGTTTATTTTAACAAGGATAACTATTTTATGTATCTGAGAATGAAAAAATCTTAATAAAAAAGGAATCAAAACCTTTCATTACTTCTTTGCCGGTTAGTTTTTTATCAAAACCTGTGATTTAAGCTCAACACCTCATCAAAAAACAGAAGGGGCGGACGCTTTCAAAGCGTCCGCCCCTTTAATCTTAATTTCCAATCAAAACATAATTAAGCCGCAGCGAAATCAGCTCTAATTTTATTCAAAGCAGAACCAGCTGTTACCCAGTTAATTTGAGCTTGATTGTAAGTGTGTGCTACTTCAAAAGTGTGTGAAGTACCATCACTGTGGTCTAAACGGATAGATACATTCTTATCTGGCGTAAAGTCATTGAGATCAACAACGGTTACTTTATCGTCTTGACGAACCTTAGTATAATCATCACTATTAACGAAAGTAAAAGCTAAAGCACCTTGTTTTTTCAAGTTTGTTTCGTGAATACGGGCGAAAGATTTAACAATCACCACTTTCACACCAATGAAACGAGGTTCCATAGCTGCGTGCTCACGAGAAGAACCTTCACCGTAGTTTTCTTCACCAAAAACGACCGTACCAACACCAGCATCACGATAAGTAATACCAGAAGTAGGAACTGGTAAATATTCGTTTGTTACGTAGTTGATAACGTGATTAGCTTTGTCATTGTACGCATTGATAGCACCAATGAAACAGTTTTGAGAAATATTCTCTAAGTGTCCACGGAATGTCAACCAAGGTCCAGCCATTGAGATATGGTCAGTGGTACATTTGCCTTTTGCTTTCAACAAAACACGCATATCGCTGACTTCACCTTGTGTGATTGGCGTAAAAGGTGTTAACAATTGCAAACGATCAGACGTTGGACTAACGACAACGGTTATACCGCTACCGTCTGCGATAGGCGCAAGAAAACCTGCATCTTCCACATCAAAACCCTTTGGAGGCAATTCGATACCTAGTGGCGGATCAAGTTTGACTGTTTCACCGTTTTCATTCAATAAAGTATCTATCAATGGATTGAACGTCATGCTTCCTGCAATAGACATTGCTGTCACTAACTCAGGAGAAGCGACGAATGCGTGAGTTGCTTTATTCCCATCATTACGTTTCGTAAAGTTACGATTGAATGAAGTAAGAATAGAGTTCGGACGTTCTGGGTTGTCCATATGACGTTTCCATTGTCCTATACAAGGCCCACAAGCATTTGCAAGAACTATGCCGCCCATTTGTTCAAAATCTTCTACCAAACCATCACGAGTGATCGTGTAGCGGATTAATTCAGAACCTGGCGTAATGGTAAATTCAGATTTAGTTTTCAAGTTTTTAGCTACTGCTTGACGAGCTATAGAAGCCGCACGAGTAAGGTCTTCGTAAGATGAGTTCGTACAAGAACCAATCAAACCAACTTCCAATACTGGCGGATAATTATTGTCTTTTACTGCTTTTGCAAATTTAGAGATAGGCCAAGCCAAATCTGGCGTATAAGGGCCATTGATATGTGGCTCAAGCGTAGAAAGATTGATTTCGATAACTTGATCGAAGTATTTTTCTGGCTCAGCGTAGCAAGCATCATCACCTGTTAAGTGTTCTGCAACATCGTCAGCCAAAGCAACAACATCAGCACGTTCCGTTGCATTTAAGTAACGACGCATTGGCTCGTCATAACCAAATATAGAAGTAGTTGCACCGATTTCTGCACCCATGTTACAGATAGTACCTTTACCAGTACAAGAAAGACTTTTTGCACCTTCACCAAAATATTCAACGATAGCACCTGTTCCACCTTTTACCGTAAGAATACCAGCTACTTTCAAGATAACATCTTTAGGAGAAGCCCAACCGCTTAATTTACCTGTTAACTTAACACCAATTAGTTTTGGCATTTTAAGTTCCCAAGGCATTCCAGCCATAACATCTACCGCATCAGCACCACCAACACCAATTGCTACGATTCCTAAACCACCAGCATTTGGTGTGTGAGAATCTGTACCAATCATCATTCCACCAGGGAATGCATAGTTTTCTAAAACAACTTGGTGAATAATACCTGCACCAGCTTTCCAGAAGCCTAAACCATATTTGTTAGAAACGGAAGCTAAGAAATCATATACTTCGCTATTTACATCATTTGCAATGGCTAAATCTTTTTCAGCACCAACTTCTGCCAGAATCAAGTGATCACAGTGAACAGTAGAAGGAACAGCAACTTTTTTACGACCTGCCATCATAAATTGCAACAGTGCCATTTGAGCCGTAGCGTCTTGCATAGCAACACGGTCAGGAGCAAAGAAAACGTAGTCTTTTCCTTTGCTGTACGCTTGAAGTGGAGATTCTGCATGAAGGTGAGTGTATAAGATTTTTTCCGTCAAGGTAAGTGAACGGTTCAAAACGCCTCTTGCGCTTTGTATTTTACTAGGTAAAGCGTCATAATGCGCTTTTATCATGTCAATATCAAATGCCATGTGCTATTCTGTTATTATAGACTTTTAGGAACATTGAGTTTTGAATGATGAATATATTTTTATTCATCATTCTACATTCAGAATTATTGGAAGCCTACTAAGAGCGTGTCTAAATTTGCTCACTTTTGCTCTCCACGAAGTAGCAACGAAGCTAATTAGACAATTTTAAACATACTCTAATTAATTAATTAATATAATTTGTTTCAAAACCTTTTGTACCTGAAATAGTGGTAGGTACATTTTTTTGCATAATTTTCACATAAAAAGGTAGTGTAAATATAATGATTTTCGTAAATACTTTGGATATGAAGTTAGTCTAGGTTGACTTATGAACGGACTAAAGTGTTATGAACATCATATATTAAATGATGTTGTGTTAAGATTGTTTAAAATCTTCAATGCAAAAGTCAGGATTGATAGCCATTTTGTTAAAAACTGTGAACAAAACGGTAAGGAAAAATGATAGAGGAATAAGTAGAAATGATACTTCGATAGTGTTTTTTAGTCTCTTTAAGTATGGAGCTTGTTTAAAAACTGACTGCTAATCTCTTGACAAACCATTGATATTCCAATACTTCAGCTATTTTTATTTTGGTAGCCAAAGCTACCGAAATAAAAATGAGCTTCGTCTTGAAAATCAAGCATTTATCAATAGTTTTAGCATGAGTTCTTAAACAAGTTCTGTAACTATTTCTTGATTTTTATAAAAATTATCGAAAATCACGGGATTTTT
>CAZMEH010001009.1:0-3138 GCA_964564885.1 uncultured Saprospiraceae bacterium
TACCTCCGAGTTATCGGATTAGCGTCAAGGAGAATATAAAAAACATTGTTTATTCGCCCTGAATACCGATTATTATCGGTATTCAGGGCGTTTTAAAACTATTTTACAATCTCCTTGACGCCAATCCGAGTTATCGGGGCAGGCTGCCTACGTTTTTCGCCTTGTTGGTAACCAAAAATCCTACGTTATAATTATAGCATTTATTTATTTTTCATTCCTAAAGTAACAAAGTGTCGAAATATTTCTAAAGGAAGTGATGTCTAATCGTTTTACTGATGATAGTTTTTTAAATTTGCACCATTATTTAGACATCATTTAAATAAGGTAAAAACATTAAGCAAAGTAACTAAGTTATACGTTTGGATGTTGTAAAGCTTTAGTTTTGCAATACGATCGGTAAAACTCAGGTAAGTTAAGTTGGCTTGTTTAATAACGAATTAGTTACGATCTAGAATCATAAATCTACATTCGTCCATGTATTTAGCTCATTCAAAAGATAGTTGATTATGAAAAAAACAAATATAATAGTAGTTATAGTTATCGCACTAGCAGTAGGCGTATTGATGATGGCTTCGGGCGACATGAGTACTTACGGGAATTTTGAACAAGCTGCAAGGTCTGGTAATAAAGTTAAAGTAGTTGGAGAATTGTCTAAGGATAAAGAAATGTATTACAATCCAGAGGAAGATCCAAACTATTTTAGTTTCTATATGAAAGATGAGAATGGCGAGGAACGAAAGGTAGTTTATACGGAAAAGCCACAAGATTTTGAAAAATCAGAATCTATTGTCTTAACGGGTAGCATGAAAGGCGAAAATTTTGTGGCTTCTGATATGCTATTGAAATGCCCTTCTAAATATAAAGACGAAGAAATTCGTATCAAAGAAAGAAGCTAAATTTTTAATTAGGAATTACGAATTACGAATTACGAATTATTATGGTTCGGTGTTATTCTAGTTCGAGTTGATATTTTCTTTCTACGAAAGAATAAAATAAAACTTTTGGAACCAATAAAATACGTTAACGAGCATTTACTTCCTGGACAAATTGGACATATTCTGATTGTCTTAGGATTTGTGGCTTCTATTGTAGCTGCGATTTCCTACTTTTTTGCGACTCGTGACCAGATGAACAACATCGGAAGCGAACAGTCTTCGTGGAAATGGATGGGAAGGATTTCTTTTAGTGTGCATAGTTTATGTGTTTTCGGAATTATCGGAATCATATTTTATATTATGCTCAACCAATATTTTGAATATTGGTATGCCTTTGAACACGTTTCTAAGAGTTTAGATCAACGTTATATTTTCTCCGCATTTTGGGAAGGACAAGAAGGTAGTTTCTTGCTTTGGATGTTCTGGCATGTGGTTTTAGGTCTGATTTTGATGTTCAGAGCCAAAGAATGGGAAACGTCAACATTGGCAGTTGTAGCATTGGTTCAGATATTTTTGAGCTCAATGCTATTAGGATTACACTTTGGTCCAAATGACTTCAAAGTTGGTTCTAATCCACTAGCATTGGTTCGTGATGTTCAAAACATTCCATTGTTTGCCAATCCAAACTATAAAATTCCAGATGGTCAAGGTTTGAATGCTTTGCTTCAAAACTATTGGATGACTATTCATCCGCCAACGTTATTTTTGGGTTTTGCATCTACTTTAATACCATTTGCTTACGCTATTGCAGGACTTTGGACAAGACAACACAAATCTTGGATTAAGCCGATGTTGCCTTGGGCGTTATTTTCTGGAGCAATCTTAGGAACGGGTATTTTGATGGGTGGTGCTTGGGCTTACGAAGCGTTAAGTTTCGGTGGCTATTGGGCTTGGGATCCTGTTGAGAATATGTCTTTGGTGCCTTGGATCATTCTAATTGCTGGTATTCACACGGCTCTCGTTGCACGTAGCACAGGTTATTCAATCAAAGCGACTTATATTTTTATGATTTTGACTTTCGTTATGATTGTCTATTCTACGTTTTTGACTAGAAGTGGTGTTTTGGGAGATACTTCCGTTCACGCTTTTACCGAAATGGGTTTAGAATGGCAATTGGTCGTTTTCTTATTCTTCTTTATCATTTTAGGCTTTGGATTATACTTTGCAAGAAGCAAAGGCATTCCAGTGAAAGACAAAGAAGAATCACTTTATGCTCGTGAATTTTGGATGTTTGTCGGTTCGTTAGTGTTGATTTTTTCAGCCGTATTGATCACCTTTACAACTTCCATTCCTGTATATAATAAGATAGCAACGTTCTTTAATCCTGATATGATTCCCATATCTGCGCCAGAAGACGTGATTTCACATTATAATAAATACCAAATTTGGATTGCTATTTTCATTGCTACGCTGGCTGGTATTTCTCAGTTTTTGCGCTACAAAGAGCAGAGTGGTTTCAAAGGTAGTCATTTCAAAAAGATAGGAATCCATTTAGGTATTTCTGCTTTGATTGCCATGCTATTGACTTGGTTTGCAATGACTATTGTTAATATTAATGCTTGGCAATATGTAGTGCTGATGTGGGCAAGTATTTTTGCGATTACAACAAATGGTGACTACTTAGTGACGGTTATCAAAGGTAATTGGAAAGTTTACGGTTCTGCGCTTTCGCATATTGGTTTTGGTGTTATGATAATCGGAACAATGGCTTCTGGTTTGAATAAAGACATTATTTCTGCTAAAACATTAATGAATGTCAATTTAATTGAAGGTTTTGACGAAGAAGAAGCTGGTAAAAATGTCTTATTGCGTAAGAATTTACCGACGCAAATGGGCGATTACTTAGTGACTTATTACAATGATACGATTGACCGTCAGATGCGCTATTTTGATATCAATTATAAGCGTATGAATGATGATGATGAAGTAGTTGAAGAATTCAATTTACGTCCAAACATCTTGTACGACAAAGGTTTTACGAAGATTGAAGCGTCAAATCCTTCTACTAAGCATTACGTTCAGCGAGACATTTTTACACATATTTCTGCTTTGCCTCGTGCGGAGATGGAACCTCAGTTTGCAAAAGAATTAGAGGATAGCTTAAGATACGTTAAGTACGAAATTGGTTTAGGTGATACTACTTTTACTAAAAACTACTACGTAGTTTTTGAGGAGTATGATAGAAATCCAGTGACTGCAAGTT
>CAZMEH010001010.1:0-3739 GCA_964564885.1 uncultured Saprospiraceae bacterium
AATATTTTAAAATATATGTATTGATTTGAAAATAAGTGATTTAGTGCTTTTTTTAAAAGGGAATTTGGTGAAAATCCAAAACAGTACCCGCTTCTGTAAGTTTCAATTATAAAGTTTATTATTAAAAATGTCACTGGAATTTTAGTTTAGAGTTGGCAGTATTAGTTCGCAGTTTTATTTTGGCCTTGCCAAAACCATCAAAAACATTGGACTGTAAACTGCTTCTGCTAACTACAAACTCAACCTCTGGGAAGGCGATAATAAATGAAACAAGTCAGAATACCTGCCAAATACGGTGCAGTGAAATTGCTTCGGGATAAAGCGGTGGACTCAATTGGGAATTAAGAATTAGGAATTAAGAATTAGGAGTTGCATAGCGCAGTATTCTTAATTCGTAATTCTCAATTCCTAATTCCTAATTAAACACTCCTGCGCCTGTTTTTATTTAAAAACATCCAATAATGGCGCGTAAAATCTTTTTAACAATAAATTTATTATTGATTTCTGTATCAATTTGTGCGCAAATTGATACTAATATTATTGAAACATCGGTAGATACGGTTTCAATTGAAGAGACAGTTGCAGCGTTTAACGGTTGCCTTTTGTATCCTGCTGCGGTAAAATACTCACCTGTCATTACTTCAAATAACCTGGCGGATGCTTTATCTGAAAGTAATTTTCTTTTCATAAAATCTTACGGTTTAGGAAGTCTTGCAACGCCTGCTTTGCGTGGAACAGGAGCGAGTCAAACGGCTGTAGTTTGGAATGGTTGGAATATTTTAAGTCCGATGAATGGAACGCTTGATTTGTCGTTGATACCAGAATCATTTCTGGATTATGCGGAAGTCAATGGTTCTGGTTCAAGTACTCGATACGGTAGCGGCGCAATTGGCGGCGTGATTAAAGTGAATACAAATACAAGTAGTTCAGCTGGTTGGAAAACGAATTTGTCACTCAAAGGTGGCAGTTTTGACAATTATCATCAGAGTTTAAAAGTGAGTTATAGTGATTCGACTTTTTTTAGTCATACTCGAATTTTCAATCATACGGCAAATAATGATTTTAAATATACCAATACTACTCAATTTGGTCGACCTGAGGTTAGACAAACAAATGGCGCACTTCGTCAACGTGGTATTTTGCAAGAAAATGCACTTAAAATTGGCAAGAAACAAAAACTAGATACTCGAATTTGGTTACAAGACAGCCATCGAGAATTACCGCCTTCTAGCGTTCAAAGCTCCAATATTGCTTTTCAAGATGATAAATTTCTGCGAACTGCGGCTCATTGGCAATACGTTGGTACTAAAATGGCTTGGCACGTTTCAACCGCTTATTTTGATGAATATTTGCGTTATAATGATGCTGCAATCTCCTTAGATGATACAAGTCGTTCGCAGACTTGGCAAAACAAACTAGAATTTTTTGCTTATTTACCAAACAATCATCAACTCAAATTTGGGGCAAATTACAATCACTTAAAAGCGTTGACCGAATCTTACGGAACGACCTATTTTCAAAATCAATTAGCTTTTTATACTGATTACGAATGGGAAGGTAAGGAGGAGAAATACAAACTTCGTCTTTCCCTTAGAGAAGATATTGTTGATGGAGAATTGAATCCTTGGGCTGGTTCTTTTGCTTTTTCTTACAAGGAAAAAATTGATAATTTTACGATTAAACCATTTTTTACGGCTTCTCGAAATTTCCGTTTGCCAACTTTCAATGATTTGTATTGGCAACCTGGTGGAAACCCAGATTTAGAACCTGAAATTGGTTATTCACAAGAATTAGGTTTTAATGTTGATGCTTATTCCTTTTACTTTAGGGCAACCGTTTTTAATAAGAATATTCAAAATATGATTCAATGGCGACCTGTTGGAAATGTTTGGTCACCAGAAAATATTGCGGTGGTTTGGGCAAGAGGTTTTCAAGTAGATGGTTATTATAGACAGGATTTTGGACGAGATTTGGATATAAAAATATCTAGTCGATATGAACTGACTCGCTCGACGAATCAAGAAGTGGCTGATAACGCTCAAGGCTCTTTGGATAAGCAATTAATTTACATTCCTATTCATCAAGGAAACATCAAATTAGAAATATTTTATAAGAAATGGGCTTTTCAATACAATCATAATTTCACAGGTCTTAGATATACGACAACAACTAATTCGGAATCAATTAACGATTATTCCATTAGTGATTTAGTGGTGCATTATCAGCATCTGAAGAAAAAATTTAAGCGACATGATGACAGAAAGCAATTGAACTATGATATTCATGCAAGCCTAAATAATATTTGGAATGTAGATTACGAAATCATTCGGTTTCGACCAATGCCTAAACGTAATTTTCAAATCGGAATTTCTATATTTTTTAATAAAAAGTAATTAACTAGAAAACCCTGTTAGTTCGTCCTGCGACTAACAGTGAGTTTTTAGTTAATCACTTTTTAGTTTTTTTAATACAAACTAGCAGCCATAATACGAGCTGTCAGTTGATAATCTTTTACATGGAAAATTTTAAAGTACTAACAAACGTGTTTTTTTTATTGGTAACGGTATTCGTTATGAGCAGTTGTGACGGAACGGAAGAAAATCCAGAACCAGATGGTGAATACAAATCTGGTATTTTCGTTGCTAATCAAGGCGCATTTCAAACAGGAACAGGAACAGTTACCTTTTGGGATAGAGACAGCCTTTTGACTAAGCAGAAGATTTTTGAACAAGTGAATGATCGTCAATTAGGTAATATTTTACAATCTATTACGATTCACAACGGAAGAGCATATTTAGTAATTAATAATGCTGCAAAGGTAGAAGTTGTTGATGCAGAGACATTTGAAGAAATCGGTGTGATTACTGATGTTGATTTGCCAAGATATTTCGTCGGTATAGATGAAACTCGTGGTTATTTGTCTGGCTGGGGCGCAACTGGCGTTGAAGGTTATGTTAAAATGATTGATTTGGAAAGTCTAACAGTGACGAGTACAATCAGTACAGGTTCAGGAACTGGTCGCATGCGTCAGTTCGGAAACTATATTTTTGCAACAAACAGTGGTGGTTTTGGAAGAGATAGCACGGTAGCTGTTATTGATATTCAAGGTGATTCTCTTTTACGTAAAATACAATTGGCGGACAATCCACAAAGTGTAATTTTGGGTGGAGATGGAATGATTTGGGTATTGTGTAATGGTTATTCAGATTGGATGGATCCAGCAAATAACACAAATGGTCAAATTGCAAAAATCAATCCTGCGACTTACGATGTTGAAAACACAATGGATTTACCTGGTAACGGAGCAGTTGATTTGGTTTATAATGATGATATGTTGTATTTCTCATTCTTCGGAGCTATTTACAGTCAAGACATTAATAATGCTACTTTTGATAATAACGTTTTTGTAAGTCGTTATTTTTACGGTTTGGGTTACGATCCTTACAGTGGCTATTTGAACTTTGCTGATGCAGGTGATTTTGCTTCTGACGGTCAAATCTTCCGTTATGATGTTAGTGGTAATTTTGTTGATAGTCTTTCTGTTGGTATCGTACCAAGTAATATGGCTTTTACTGAGTAGAGTTATTTGGTTCTTTGAAAATTATTGTGGAAGTTTCAAGAAATGGCAAACGGCAAACGGTTAATACCGATAGGTATCGGTACACAGCCTGCCACGAAACCTCGTGGGCAAGGCGTTTTACTATTAATTTTCTTTGAAAATTACTTTTCCACAATAATT
>CAZMEH010001011.1:0-4280 GCA_964564885.1 uncultured Saprospiraceae bacterium
GATTCTTTGAAGATTGACAAAACGTATTACATAGCTTTTGTAAAAAAGACGAATAGAAAACGCCCAAAAGTCTATTTTCAACAAGGTTTTAGATTAGAAGATTACGAATTGGATAAGATAGATTACAGTTTTGAGCCAACTCAAACGTCATATAACGCACAAGAAAAAATCATTTTAAAAGCTTCTGCCAAAGACCAAAACAATAATTATATTCCAGATGGAACTTTGAAAATTACGGTCATTAGTCAAAGTGCTCAAGTATATTATGAAGATAAAGTTTGGGTAAAAGATACGCTTTGGACGGAAACCATTGAGATGAAACACAGTGGCGAAACTCAAATTATTATTCCTTGGGATTCGATTCCTGCGGTCAAAATGAATGTTTCGATTATTGCTGATATGTATAATAGCAATGGCGAATTTCAGCGATTTAATAAATACATAACCTTAGATAATCGGCAAACTATTTTGAAAACCCGTCAAGAAGGCGAATATCTGATTGCGGAATTATTTAAGGATAATAAAAGTATCGCAGGCGAAGCGACTTTGTATAGAAAAATTGGTTCGCTGCCGAATTTACCACAGGAAACAGTTCAATTGCCTTTTAAAGAAAAAATAAATCCAATTTATACGCAATACGATTTTCATGATGGAATTGATTTTGTGTTTTTTGTTCCTGAAAATAGTGGCGTTTCATGGTTTGGAAAAAATGAAGCAGACTCTATTCAAATTCAAATGCGAAACGATTTTGGGTTATTGATTTCTTATGAAATTTATAAACTAAATAAACTCATCGAAAGTGGCGAAACGTCAGAAAAGCAATTCTCGTTTGCTCGCAAAAACAATAAAGGAACAACTTACACGGTGATTTCTAAATATCTTTGGAAAGGCAATTATCAAAAAGAACAAAATGAGTTTTTGCGTTATAAAGATGTGTTGAAAATAGTGATTGACCAACCAGAAATGGTTTTGCCAAGTCAAAATACGCCCGTTTCGATTAGAGTAACGGATAGTGACAATAAGCCTGTTCAGTCGGTGAATTTGACCGCAATGGCAATCAATACGGCTTTTGGAAATACGGCTCACTATACCGAGCCAAGAGCAAAATCGCCCGAACACAAAAAGAATGCTCGTGAAAAATATAGTACAAAACTTACGAAATATACTAAATCTAATTTTCAATCAAAATACAACTCAAATTGGTTTAACCGTTTAGGATTAGACCAGAATTTATACCATCGAGTTCGTTTTCCGAAAGATGGCGTTTTGATGGAATACGCTAAAGCTGACCAAGATACTTTTTATTTAAAATACGCTCAGTTTGCGCCTTTTATTGTTAAAAATGGCGTGATGCAAAATATCTCTATGATACTTTGTAATAATCGAATTGTTTATTACGCTGGCGCATTACAAACTCGTCCTTATAGTTTTGTAGGACAAGCAGGTTACAATAAAATTGCGATTAGAACAAGTCAAAATTTGTATGAAATAGATAGTGTTTTTCTTAGAAAAGGCGAAAAGTTAGAATTATCCATTGATGAATTGCATTATGCGAGATACGAAAAAAGTCGCCACATCAAGAAAACAAAAATGCCTGCCAAATTAACAAATTCAGAAAAGGCAATTATTAAAAAGACCTATTTAGGTATTTTGAATAACACTTCAAATCCACAGTATTTTTGGATGCCAGGTTCTGAAATTCATAAAATGCCAGCACGTCGTCAAACTGGTTTAGTTGGCCCATTTTTTCCACATGCTACGATTAATATGGTCGTAAAAGATGAATTTAAAAGACCGTTATATTTTGAATCTGGTTTCAATTATTCCATTGAAGCAACTCGAGAACGACTGTATGAGAATAGTAATAACAATCCTTACAATGTGACTTATGCTAACGGAAACAGCAATTCACAGCAAGTAGGGCAATTAATGCACTTGCCATCAATTATAAAAACACATACGCCTTATACTTTTGAAAATTATTTATCAGATTATTTTGGGTCTTACAGATATAAGAATAACAGGAACAAAACAGCTAAATATCTTTGGCAACCCAAAACGAAAAACTATAAACATACTAAAGATATTATTGCAGTAGCTTGGTTTCAGGAAGATGTTTTAATGGATGTTTTTCGTCATCAAACCTATTCTTCCTTTCCAGAAGGCGATTATAAAATCATTTACTTCAAAAAGGATAGCACTTATTTTGAGCATAATATCACATTAAAAAAACACACATTACTATTTGAAAGATTTGATTTTGCAGCAATGAAAACGGATTCAAATTTTACACTTTTGAAATCATTATTAAAAAAAGCAAACCCAAATTTCAAAAGAATAACTTATCCAGACGTTTCTACAAAAACAAAATCTTCTGTCCGTCCTTATACTATTATGGGTAAACTTTCGGGAAAGATAACAGATGCAAGTTCTGGTGAATCGCTTATGTTTGCTCAAATTGTAGTTGAAGGAACTGAAATTGCTACAAATACTGACCTTGATGGAAATTATACTATTAATGTACCTGAATTGCCCGTGAACTTGGTTATTTCTTATGTGGGCTATAGCACACAAACAGTTCAAGTAAATAACTTCGGAATATTGAACATTACATTAGGAGAAGGTCTAGAATTGGATGAAATTCAGGTAATTAGCTACAGCGAATCTTTAATCAAGAGAAAAGTGAAAGAGGATAAAATGGTTAATTTATCTTCAAAAAAAATTAATGGAATAGTCGCAGTTACAGCAGGAGCTAGTTCAACGGATGATGGTCAAGGTATTTATATAAGAGGCGGAAGGTCAAATTCTCCTATTGTCTATGTAGACGGAACACGATTTAACGGACAAATACCTATTGAACCTCTATATATTGTCGATGGTGTTCCACAAGAAAGAAATCCGCAACTAAATAAAGCGGACATTGCTTCAATGGAAGTATTAAAAGGTGCAGCAGCTACTACAATTTATGGCGCAAGAGGTGCAAATGGTGTTATCATTATTACAACAAAAAACGGTGCATTTTTAAGTCAAGAATTGTCTGGTTTGCAAATTCGTAGCGAATTTAAAGATTACGCTTATTGGCAGCCGAGCCTTTTGACGGACAAAAATGGTGAAGTACATTTCAATATCAAGTTTCCAGATAATATTACACAATGGAATACGACGGTGCTAGGCATGGACAGAAAGGCAAGAGTTGGTATTTCTAAAATGCAAACCAAAGCTTTCAAGCCTGTTATGGGACAATTGGCAATTCCTCGTTTTCTCATCGAAGGTGATAAAGTGAACATTATTGGAAAGGCTGTCAACTTCACTTTAGATAGTTTTCAAGTGAATACGCAATTCAAACTCAACGATGAAATCATTCAATCAAAAGACGCATTATTAACGAATGCTATTATTGAAAAGATGAAAGTAACTGCGCCTGCGCCTACCGATAGTTTGAAATTTACTTATTTATTGCAAACAGAAAAATTCGGCGATGGAGAGGAGCGGAGCATTCCAGTATTTAGAGTTGGCGTAGAAGAATCTAAAGGTTATTTCTATGTTTTGGATAAAGACACGACGATTACGATGAAGTTTGACAAATTGGATTCTGATGTTAAATTAACGGCTCAATCGAATATTTTAAAACTGCTTTTAGAAGATATTGAAACCTTGAAAAAATATCCTTATGGTTGTAATGAACAGTCAGCCAGTAGAATGATTGCCTTGCTTTTGGATGAATCCGTTAAACGTAAATTAGGTGAAAGTGTCAATAATTCAACCGCTATTAATAAAATGATTACTCGCTTGACGGATACTCAAAATGGCGATGGTTCATATGGTTGGTGGAAAAATGGCGAAGCAAATCCATGGATGACAAATTACGTACTTCATGCGTTGCACTTCGCAAAAACACGTAATTACACCAAAGCAAGCGCACCTTTACAAAAAGGCGTTATCTATATTACGAATATTGGTATTTATGAAAAATGGAATACATTACAGAAATTAGAAGCGATTAATCTATTAACGAATATCAATCAAAATACGAATTACGAACGTTTGATTGCGCCTTTGGATACGTTAAAAAACTTGCCATTGTATCAGAAAATGTTATTGGTAAAAATAAAGCAACACGCTAATTTGCCGCATAATTTAGATGTTTTGAATGGAACAATGAAAGAAACTTTATTCGGTGGCGCATTCTGGGGCAAGAATAGTTATAGTTGGTATAGTAGTATTCCAACTTCGATTTTAGCATACGAAATTTATAAAAAAGCAGGAAATGAAGAGGTTTG
>CAZMEH010001012.1:0-2010 GCA_964564885.1 uncultured Saprospiraceae bacterium
TCTAAAAATATATTATTAAAACTGACTTATAGACTATTAAAGCTAACTATTAAATCAATTAACTATGAAAAAATTAACATTCCTGCTTTTTACCTATTTTATTTGTGCATTTTCAGCAAATGCACAAATAAAAATTAACGAAGATACGCTTTCAATGAGTCAAGGATTAAAAAATGGATTCAGCGTGGAAATGCTACAAATTGCTCCTGAAGATGCTGGAAAAAGATGGGCAAAGTATTTAAAAAAGTATAAAGGCAAGACTAAAAAGTCGAAAAACTTAACCGAATGGTTTACCAATGATGCTAAGATGAAACTTATTAGCAATAACACAGTAGATTTATATGCCGTATTTACGCCTATTCAAGGCGGAACAAGATTAATCGTTTGGTATGACTTAGGAGGAACTTACCTTAATTCCGAAATACATGGTGAAAGAGCTATTACAGGAAAAAAAGTTCTATATGATTTTGCGCTAGCTACGAAGAAGGAACAGGCATTAGCTAAAATAGAGGAGGAAAAAGAAAAACTTAGCCAAATTCAGGGAAACTTAGATAAACTTTCGAAAAATGAAATAGAGTTTTTGAAAACTATCGAAGATCTAAAAGCTAAAATTGCGACATTAGAAGCTGATGTAAAGGAAACTAAGTCAACTCAATCTAAAAAACAAGCTGAGTTGCAAGCTCAAAGGAAGCTAATCGACGAATTACAGAAGAAACTAGATACAATCAAATAGTTTTTTATCTATTTCCCTTTGGTGTTTATTAAAAAAACGCAAGCCTGTCTTGGCTTGCGTTTTTTCATTCTCTTAACATCTGTTATTGATAGTTAATAAACTTGTTCAAGGACTTTTCTGATTTAGTCTGTTGTTTAAATGTCAAAAAGCACAAAGTATATCTTTCCAATGTAGTAAATTCAACTAGCCTTTTTAATTTAGCGTCCAACACATAATCATCTTTACTCACACCTCAGAAACGATAAAAGACTTAAAAACATCTTCATCACAATTAAAATGAAAATGAAAAACTTACAACACTTGCTCCTACTTATCTGCTGTCTGGTAGTGCAACTTGGCTATGCACAAAGTATACCTGGTTATCAAGGCAAACGCACTTATTTGGAATACAATGTACACTCCTCTCCTACTGTCAGCAACGTTAATGCGAATGGTGAGCAGTTTGGTTTTTCTTCTAGTTCCAATCGTAGCATTTTTGCATGGAATGTTCGACATAAGTTCAACCTTAATTATGTTACCAAACGAAATAGCGAAATTGGTGGTAGTATTAATTTCGGAAAAACAGGTATTTTAGATGAAAACGACTGGCTCGGTGGCGTTCGTTTTACTAGTTTGGGCTTTAATTATAATCGCTACTTGGTTAAATCGACAGGTGCACTAGCTCCGCTCGGGCGTTATATTCGATTCGAAACTCAATATATTCAAATTGCAGCTTCGCCTGTCAACGTTCCACGAGTAGATTAT
Organism: uncultured Saprospiraceae bacterium; assembly: GCA_964564885.1. GTDB lineage: Bacteria > Bacteroidota > Bacteroidia > Chitinophagales > Saprospiraceae > CAKZLL01. The sequence continues at coordinate 1,478 of CAZMEH010001012.1, forward strand.
CATGCTTTTTATTTAGGTAGCGGTATTGGGACTCGTCGAGTTTTCAAAGATATTATTCTCCTTAACCTTTCTATGCAAACGGGTTTTGCTATTCCACTTAATGTTAATAAATCTGAAAGTCATCGTTTGTTCCAACAAGAGATTAGTACTAGAATGTTTAATCATTTTATTTATGAAATGAATATAGGAGTTGGTATCTTATTATTTTGATAAGCTATTTTTTAAATTACACTCATCGAATAATTCTATTTACGAAACTCTTTAAAAAAATGGGCTCTTTGAAAATTATTGTGGAAAGTCATCAGATGAGTTTTTAATAAAAAATTAATTTGTATTTAACTATTTGATTTTCAATGAAAATACTCACCTGATGACTATACGTTTTGCTTCGTTCCACAATAATTTTCAGAGAACCAAATAATTTATAACATTTGACCGAGTGATCCACCCAAAATGTTATAATTTATGGTTCTTTGAAAAATCCCGTGATAAAATATTTTTCGTAGAAAAAAACGCCTTGCCGTCTGCCGTCA
>CAZMEH010001013.1:0-2364 GCA_964564885.1 uncultured Saprospiraceae bacterium
CTTTTGAGTAAATCAATTAGAAATAAATAAAGCAAAACATACAATCATGGATTTATTCGAGAGACTAAAAAATAATCCTGGACCACTAGGACAACACGCTGATGCTGAGGGATATTATATTTTTCCTAAATTAGAAGGTGAATTAGCCGGTAGAATGAAATTCAACGGTAAAGAATGTATCGTTTGGAGTGTCAACAACTACTTGGGACTTGGAAATCATCCAGAAGTTAGAAAAACGGATGCAGAAGCTGCGGCTAAATGGGGCTTAGCTTATCCGATGGGTTCTCGAATGATGACAGGGAACACTGATTTACATTGTGAATTAGAGGTTGAATTGGCAGAATTTGTACAGAAAGAAGAAGCTGTCTTGGTTAACTTCGGTTATCAAGGTATCATGTCAGCTATTGACTGTATCTTATCTCGTCGTGATGTTGTTGTTTATGACGCTGAAAGTCATGCTTGTATCGTAGATGCTGTTCGTATGCACTTAGGTAAACGTTTTGCTTATATTCATAATGATCTAGGCAGCTTAGAAACGCACTTAAAATCTGCGGAGAAAATTGTTGAAAAGACAGGCGGTGGTATTCTTGTGATTTCGGAAGGTGTATTTGGTATGCGTGGTGATCAAGGTAAGTTACGTGAAATCGCTGCATTAAAGGAAAAGTATGAATTCCGTTTTATGATTGACGATGCACACGGTTTTGGTACTTTAGGGCCAAACGGTGAAGGTGCAGGTGTTGCGCAAGGTATTCAAGATCAAGTAGATTTATACTTCGCCACTTTTGCAAAATCAATGGCTAGTCTTGGTGGCTTCTTAGCTGCTGATGCAGGTATCATTCGATTTTTGAAATATAACATGCGTTCTCAAATTTTCGCAAAGTCATTACCGATGCCAATCGTAGAAGGCGTTTTGAAACGTTTTCATATGATGAAGGCTGACCCAGGTTTAAAGAAACAACTTTGGAATGTGGTTAATGCACTTCAAAGCGGTTTGAAAAAACGTGGTTTTGATATTGGTAACACAAATTCTTGTGTCACACCAGTTTATATGACGGGTGGTGTTCAAGAAGCTCAAAACATGGTCTACGATTTACGTACAAACTATGGTATTTTTTGTTCAATCGTTGTATATCCTGTTATTCCTAAAGGAATGATTTTACTACGTTTGATTCCAACAGGTTCTCACACCTTAGTTGACGTTGAAGAAACATTAGAGGCTTTCTCTGCTGTGTTTGATAAGTTAAAATCAGGTGCATACAAGTTGGAAGAAGTTAAAATGTAAAATAAGAAGAGAGAACAGTCCCGATAACTATCGGGAGAGAGAACAGAGAATAGGGAAATAAAATCTCTGCTCTCTGTTTTCTTATTTCTACTCTTATGTAAAATAAATAAATCTCATTTTTTAAGAGAGCCGAAAAATTAGAGAACAAATAGATTATAATTAATTTTCAAAGATTATTGAGTAGATGACTTAAAGTCACCTACTCAAATTAGCATCTTTAAATTCATAAAGAATATCTGCTCTCTGCTCTCTCCCGATAACTATCGGGACTCTTCTTAATACAATTAGAAATGAAACCAATGATTAGCGGCATTCAGCAAATTGGCATCGGAATTCCAGATGTTCACGAAGCATGGACTTGGTATAGAAAGCATTTTCAAATGGACGTTCCAATGTTTGACGATGCTGCAACGGCTGAGTTGATGTTGCCTTACACGGGCGGAGAACCGAGGGACAGACACGCTGTTTTAGCTTTAAATACACAAGGTGGCGGTGGTTTTGAAATTTGGCAATATACAAGCCGAGTTCCACAACCTGCTACTTTTGATATAAAACTAGGCGATTTAGGCTTTTTTGCTGCCAAAATGAAAAGCAGAAATGTAGCTGCTAGTTACACTGAACTCAAAGCGAAAGGCGTTGAAATGGTTGGCGAACTATCAAAAGATCCAAACGGCGAAGACCATTTTTATTGCAAAGATCCTTATGGAAATGTCTTTGAAGTGGTTTCTTCTAATCATTGGTTCAAAAAAGATAAACACTTGATGGGCGGTCCTTACGGAATGGTCGTTGGTGTTTCTAATATTGAAAAAGCAAGAACGCTTTATTCTGATATTTTGGGTTACGATACCGTTGTTTATGACAAAACAGGTCAGTTTGATGATTTGAAATCATTGAGCGGTGGCGATGCTACTTTCAGACGTGTATTGTTGAGACATTCAAAACCTAGAACGGGTGCTTTTAGCAAAATGCTAGGCGCAAGTGAATTGGAATTGGTCGTTGTTGAAGATCGCACGCCTCGTAAGATTTTTGAAAATCGCTTTTGGGGCGATTTAGGTTATATTCATTTGTGTTTTGATATTACA
>CAZMEH010001014.1:0-2473 GCA_964564885.1 uncultured Saprospiraceae bacterium
ATAATTATTATAATACGCTCAATTTTACTTTTCGCAAATAATTAGGAAAACGATGAAACAATATTTAATACACGATGAATGGCGTGTAATTGAAAGAGGATTAAATAATGAATACAATAAGATTTCAGAAAGTGTATTCAGTCTAGGTAATGGAAAAATGGGTCAACGTGCCAATTTTGAGGAAGCATTTAGCGGTAGTTCATTGCAAGGTAGCTACGTCGCAGGTGTTTATTACACAGACAAAACCAAAGTGGGCTGGTGGAAAAATGGCTATCCTGAGTATTTTGCAAAAGTACTAAATGCGGCAAATTGGATTGGAATTGGTATTCAAGTCGATGGCGTAGAATTGGATTTAGCAAAATGTGAAGTAGCTGATTTTGAGCGTATTTTAAACATGAAAGAAGGCTATTTACAGCGTACTTTCAAAGCTACGTTATCCAACGGAAAACAGATAGAAGTTGCCTCAAAGCGTTTTTGCAGTATTGCAGAAGACGAAATTGGCGCAATTGAATATAAGGTCAAAGCATTAAACTTTAATGGAAAACTGACCATTACGCCTTACGTTGATTTTGATGTGGAGAATGAAGATTCTAACTATGATGAAAAATTCTGGTTAGAAGTGGACAAGTCTGTTTCAAATGGCGAAGGTTATGTAACGGCAAAAACTAAAAAGACTGATTTTTATGTCTGCACCGGTATGACATTTGAATTAAAGAAAAACGGTCAAGTATTTAAATTTGAAGCGGAAGAGGTTCAAAGAGAAAAGTACGTTGGAAATATCGTTGAGGTTGAGGTAACAGAAGGTGACGAAATCGCTATTTATAAATATGCTGCCAATATTTCTTCGATGTATAATGACAAAGCAACGCTCCTTGCTGATTGTCGAAAGTCCGTTGCAGGAGCTTATTCAAAAGGTTTTGACGCTTTATTGAAAGCGCAAAAAGGAGCTTGGGCGAATAAATGGGAAGAGTCTGATATTGTTATCGAAGGCGATGTGTCAGCACAGCAAGGTATCCGGTTCAATATTTTTCAAATGAACCAAACCTATACAGGCGAGGATGAGCGTTTGAATATTGGCCCAAAAGGTTTCACTGGTGAGAAATACGGCGGAAGTACTTATTGGGACACAGAAGCGTATTGTTTACCATTTTACTTGTCAACGGCTGACCAAAAAGTTGCTCGACAATTGTTGGTTTATCGTTACAAACATTTGGATAGAGCGATCGAAAATGCAGAGAAATTAGGTTTCACTGATGGCGCTGCATTATTCCCAATGGTGACGATGAATGGCGAAGAATGCCACAACGAATGGGAAATTACTTTTGAAGAAATCCACAGGAATGGCGCAATTGCCTTTGCGGTTTACGATTATATTCGATACACAGACGATGCAGATTATCTGATTGATTATGGTTTAGAATTGTTGATTGCTATCGCTCGTTTTTGGTCTCAACGGATTCATTTCTCGGAAGCACGCAAGAAATATGTGATGCTTGGCGTGACTGGCCCAAATGAATATGATAATAACGTGAACAATAATTGGTACACGAATTATATTTCAAATTGGTGTATGGAATACGCTGAGGAAGCGTTGAATTATGTTAAAAATAAAGCTGGAGACAAATACGAAGCACTTGCGAAGAAGATAAATTTTGACGAAAAAACAGAAGTAGCTCGTTGGAATGACATTCGGGAAAAGATGTATTTTCCAGAGAATGAAGAAATGGGAATTGTTTTGCAACAAGATAATTACTTGGACAAGGAACAAATATTAGTGAAAGACTTGGACGACAAACACAAGCCTTTGGTTAAAAAATGGTCTTGGGATAGGATTTTGCGTTCTTGCTTTATCAAACAAGCGGATGTTTTACAAGGCATGTACTTGTTTGATGACCGATTTGATGAAGATACGATTCGACGTAATTTTGAGTTTTATGAGCCAAGAACGGTTCATGAATCTTCTCTTTCTCCTTGTGTTCACTCGATTTTAGCGTCACAATTGGGCATGAAAGAAAAGGCTTACGAGATGTATTTGCGTACCGCTCGTTTGGATTTAGATGATTATAATGGTGATTCTGACGAAGGTTGCCACATCACAAGTATGGCAGGAACATGGATGGCAGTGGTCAAAGGTTTCGGTGGAATGCGTGTAAATAATGGTTTAGTTTCATTCAAACCGTACATTCCAGCACAATGGACTTCGTATTCTTTCAAAGTTAGATTTAGAGATAATTTATTGCGTATCAATGTTAAACAAGATGGTATAACGATTGATAACCAAACCAATAAATCTATCAATGTCAAAATATTTGATGAAGTTTATAACCTAGACGCGAATCAAAGTTTGAAAATGTAACACGGACATTCCTGTCCGTGCCGCTATGATTGCGGCTAGTGTTTGTGCAAATTTGCATGTAACGCTACGATTACGGTTAATAATACAGTATAAGCATCGGATGCCTGTGAAGCATCC
>CAZMEH010001015.1:0-2927 GCA_964564885.1 uncultured Saprospiraceae bacterium
TGGCAATAGATATTTTAAATATTCATTTAAACTTCTGGTTTTTAGTTATTTATAATATCCTTGACGCCAATCCGAAACCTCGGTAGGCATGATTTTTAAAAAAAGTACAGCAAATATCTCTCTGAATGCTTTTTTAGCTAAAATTAAGGTTGTTAAAAAAATGAATATAAATTTTGTGTAAAAAGAGTGCAAAATATCTATTGCCATTCCGAGTGACGGGATGGCAATAAATCTATAATCATACTACTGTACATTTTGAAAATCAACAAATAAAAACGGCATATAAATTGTATTATTTGTTTGCTTCTGACAGCCGTAGGCGATCTGACATCCCGACTTGTCGGGAGATCTGACCTCTGACTTCTAAAATGTACAGTAGTATGATCTATAATATACTACATCAAAAATTGATGATCCTAATATTCCATTTTCTTTTAAATAGATTTACCTGAACACTTTTCATCTAAAGTCATAAATATACTTACATTTTTGCTTTTGCAAAGTTCTTAAAAATAGCTTCATGATATTGCTTCATATAGACAGCAGGCATATCATGTCCCATTCCATCAATATACAGTGTTGCTGCATTTGGAATCATCGGCGCATATTTTTGCCCGTGTTCAAAGACGACTAAAGGATCAGATTTTCCATGAATGACTAAAGCTGGTGCGGTGATATTTTTTAATTCATCCAATCGAGAACCAGAATTATTAATTGCCGCAGTATGTTGGTCACCAACTTTAGCATTATAGCCTTTTCGCTTTCTTAATTCATAAAGAGATTTCTGAGCAGCCCTTTTAACATCAAACTCATAAGGACCATCACCTTTTAGCATTTGTCTAACACCGACGGAAAATTTCATTCTATTCGCTTCATTAGGATTGATCAGGATATATTTTAAAACCAATTTTGTGATATCAGGCATAAAATCTTCTGGAAAAGGAATAGTTTCATCGTTCATATCACCAGAAGACATGATTGAATTCAACGATAAAACCCTATCACTATGACTAATAGCGATTCTTTGAGCAATCATTCCGCCCATTGAAACGCCAATAATGTGTGCTTTTGCTACATTTACAGCATCTAAAACAGCCATGCCGTCTTTTGCCATATCTTCTAAAGAATAAGCATTTTTTTCTGTCCAATCGGTCATCCAATTGGATTCGCCTAACCCTCGATTATCGTATCTAATAACTTGATAACCAGAATCTACGAACAATTGATAGAAATTAGAATTCCAAGCCATTGCCGTAGCACCATGTCCCATAATGAGTAAAATAGTTCCTTTAGATGAATCTAAGTCGCCCATGACTTCGTACCAAATATCAATATCTCCGTTTTTTGCGAAACCTGTTTTACCTTTAATAAACTCAGGTACATCATCGGCTTCTAATACTTTTTGAACGATTTGATCGGTGTTTGAAGGTAATTCTATACCCGAATTTACATACAATTGAAAACTAATTATAGTAATTGTTATTAAGACCGCTACGCCGATTAGTATTTTTTTTAACATTAGGTAGGTTTTATCTGGTTCATTGGAAAGCCCTTCATAATGGTCAAAGTTACTAAAATAATCGTTTTGTTTTTAGTGAACTTGTTTAGTATAAAAGAGGTGTCTTAGCGACTATAATTAAAGCTATATTCCGTATTACGAATTTATTTATTCATTATAATACATAATAATATTCCCGACTAATTAATAGATGCTTTAGCTCAGCCTTTGTACTCATACTAGATTTGATTAGTTTTGATTAGTTTTGCACTTGAACAACAAACGATTATAAAGGAGAAAATAAACTAGCGTGAACCAATTAGATATTCAGCCTAATAACCTGACACCCAAAAATAGTTTTGAAAATTTTTTTTTAAATGAAAAGATGGTCTTGGGAGCAATTATTATTAATGCTTTGATTATTTTCATTTTAGCTTTCCCTTCATTAGAAAAAACCTCTTGGTTAATTTATTGTGATTCTATTTTTGTGTTTTACTTCACCATTGAAGCAATTATCAAGATTAGAAAATTAGGAACAAAAGGATATTTCAAAGAAGGTTGGAATCGATTTGATTTTTTAATAGTCATCGTTAGTTTTCCGTTGATTTTTGAAAATTTAATAAGTTTTTCAGGTGATAACTTTCATATCATTACCATATTTAGGTTATTTAGATTACTGAGAGTCGTGCGATTTTTTAGATTTGTTCCTAATCTTGCACATATTTTGGCAGGTTTGAGTCGTGCTTTTCGGGCGAGTATATTCGTATTTGTCATCTTAATTTTCCTGAATTTTATATTTGCCGTCTTGACGACTTACATGTTTAGCCACATCGTTCCTGAATTGTTTGGAAACCCAATTCGATCCGCTTTTACCATTTTCCAACTCTTTACGTTAGAAGGCTGGAACGAAGTGCCCGCAGCATTTAATGAAATGGGTTATACTGCTGTTGAAATCAATCTTATTCGTTTTTACTTTGCTTTTATCGTGCTCGCAGGTGGTATTTTTGGTATGTCGATTGCCAATGCCATTTTTGTTGATGAAATGACAATGGATAATAATGTCGTTTTAGAAAAGAAAATTGATAGCCTAGAGGAACAGATAAATAAATTGCAGGAGCTTATTTTAGAACAAAGAGAAGAGGGTAATTAAAGGTTAGGAATTAAGCATTTTTTTAATGCACTGTTATGAAAGATAAAAATGTAATTCTTGAAAAAAATGAGAGGTGCTTTGACAATTTTTGCAAAAATGATATTTTTTGTTTGTCCAATGCTCCCGACAGGTATCGGGAGCATTGGACAAACTGGCAAAAACTTCTCTCACGAGCCTGCCTGTCGTTAACTTGGCAGACAAGGCTCGACCGAGTAAAAAGATAACGCTAACTCTGCGCAATATGAGTTCTCTAAATTATACTTTGCGTAACATCAGTTC
>CAZMEH010001016.1:0-4449 GCA_964564885.1 uncultured Saprospiraceae bacterium
GAGTTATTTTATAACAATTTTAATTTTATACTTCAAGGAGGTTATCGCCTATTTACAATCATCATAAGCAATTTTTAATTCTGCGTCATTATTGATTGTTTCAGTAGTTTCGTCTTTAAAAGTGATTTGAATAGGATAATTGAAAGTTGGTTTTTCTGTTGAATTAGGATTTGCAGTGTACCAATTTTTAACCGCAACACCTAAAGCCTCTTTATCACTTCCTGTTATAGTTGTGCTGTCAGACATTGTCATCGTGATAGGATAAACCAACTCAAAACATTCTTTTTTATCCTCATCTTTATCGTCTTTTCCGCAATCATCTTTATCATGTTTATCACATGCTACAAATGCTTTTTTTAATTCGATATCGTTATTTACGGTGATTATTTCATCTTTTGCATTCGTCATTTGAAGCGGATACTGAAAACTTGGTTTTGTAGTTGAATTTGGATTATTTGTTTTCCAAGCTTCAAAAGCTGCGTCAAATTCGTCTTCATCATTCACCGTGACAACGCCATCATCAGGCATCATCAAAGTAATCGGATAAACAAAGTCACAATCTTTGTCTTTATTTCCGAAGTCGAGTTTTTCACAAGAAGTGAATGCAAGTGTCAATGCCAATAGGCAAAAAGTTAGTTTTTTCATCTTAATTTTAATTTAATTTTATGCGTATAATCATTAAAAATGATAATATAGCCCAACAGTCAAAGCTTGATCGACTTTAGACCATGTTTCTAATTCTAAAGCTGCTTTACTAAAGTTATAATTATAAATAAATGCGGCATGAGCTGACCAGTTTTCTGTAAATTGATAAGTCGTCCCAACAGAAGCATAAGTACTTAAAAAATGTAGTGATGGAATGTTATTTTTTTCATCAATAAATAATTGTTGTATTCCGACATTTGCTTCTTTATCTTCTTTGTAAAAAGAAAAATCTTGATAATGATCACCGAAACGGATGTTATTCCATGAAACACCAAAACCTAATTTCCAATCAAAATTATTTCCATCAATTATCTGATAATCAATACTTAATGGTATTTGAAAGTATCTTTGTTCTTGATGATTTTCTACCACTAATTCGAACTTATCGCCTTCGTCTAAGTGATTATTTTCTTCAAAAACTAGTTGTACCTCTTGCAATGATTTTAGGTTAGTGCTTGTTTGCTCTAGGTTCAAATTATTTGCCGTTTTTCCATCATTAGTAAGGTATTCCGTTTCACTATTATATAAACTTTCGATAGGAATGACGGTGTAAATTTCCGTGTTTGAAAAGTTTAATCCTGTTTTTATTTTCCATCTGTTATTCAGTTGATAGCCGAGCGAAACGCCATGTGTATTAATATAAATTTCTTCCGTTTTATCTTTTCCAATAAAAGTTGGCGATTCCTTTAGTTCAAATGTTGATGGTACTTGAAGTGCTTTTTTTCCATATTGATAGCCAATTTCAAAAGGCTTTTGTGGCTTTTCAATAAAATGAGGTTTAGAAAACGCTACTGTTTTGTATAAAACAGGTAAGTCATATAATTTTGCCTTTAATGGTTTGATTTCTATCTTTTTTAAAGAAATAGGAATGGAAGAATTATCTTCTTTAATCACTTTTACATCATATGCAAAAACGTTCTCTGACATTATTTCCAAACTATCTATTAATAAACTATTCTCTCTTTCTAGTTTAGAAATAATAGTTTGCTGTTGCTGAATAATACTTTCTAATTCGGTTTTATTATTAGTAACATTCGATTTTTTCAATACTGGATTTCTTAATGAAATTCCTTTTTCTAAAACAACCTTATATTTTTTGTCGGATATGCCATTAGGTATGTTTTTAGATTTAAGAATATAGTTAGATGTTTTTGATTGATTTAGAATGGGTTCATTTTTAATATTTGAATGAATCGTTGTAGGTTTTTGAATTTCTGATTTTTGATATTGAATAATTTCAGATAAGACTTTATTTTCTTGATGTAAATAGCAAATGTAAACGCTTGTAGCTAATATCAAAACACAAAGAATACTAGTTAAAGCGGATACTTTAAAACTTTTTTTAGGTTGTTGAGTATTCATAATAGAAGTCAACAAAGCATCTCGAACTAGCGGATCAGGTTTATTCCAATCACTAGCTGAAGCGTCCGTTTTATTCAGTTTATTTCTAAAAAATTTTTCTAAATTATCCATTTTTATTTCGTTTCCATTTTTCCCTAAAGTATTATTAGGATGGCATGGTAGACAGTGTTTTGTAGTGTCCTGATTTCCTTTTAATTACAGTTTGGTACATTTGCGCCATTATCATCAATTTTGAAAGGACCTAAGTTTTGTATATAATCCTTTATCGATTGGTAATCGTCAGACATACTTCCAGGATTTCCGGGAGGCATATGTAAGTCCCAATCTGTATTATTTTCAAAATTCCAAGCATTAATATTACTCAGCCTATGACAACTTAAACAGTTATTTCCTGGAAGATCAATATGTTTTAATTCCCAGCTTGAAAATTCACTTCCGATGACGCAATATTTACCATTAGGTGTAGCAACTTCTGGTAACACAGGTTGATTAGGATCGTTTGGCATTTTTGCTCCTGCTATCCACCTTGAATGAATAAAAGGGTCAGATGCATGACAAGAATTACATCCTTGAGTAGCAATTTCGCCAGGAGCTTTCCAAGCCTCTGCATAATTAGGATCGCTAGGAATTGGCACATTTACATTAGGTTGGTCATAATTATTTGTGGCTAAGTAACCATTGTTTAATTCAAGAAATGCAGTTTTGCCTGTCGTTTTATTATGACCAATCATTTGCGCAAAATTATCACCTCTTCTACAAAAGAAAACCCAAACAACTTCTGGTCTTGCACTTCCGTCGTCATTAGTGCCTTCCATTCGACCTATACGAGAACCTATCAAACAATTTCCATCTAAATCTGGATTGTCACATCCGTGTCTAGGTTGGTCTTCCAATACCTCGATTCCGTTAACATAAATAGGAATTAATATACCATTTTCACAATTAAAGGTTGGTATTGCCCCTAATTCTGCTTCAATTAATTCAGCTTGAACTAAGGCTGAACCAGAAGGAATGTATTCGCCGCCATCATCACATTGTGATAAAATCAGAATAGAGATAATTAAAAAAAGTGAAATTATTATTTTTTTCATTTTCAAGTTTTATTATTCCCTAATTTATTACGTACAACACTTTCAATTTCGCTCTCAACAATCTTTTGGCTTTAGACAATTGAGATTTTGAAGTTCCAATAGAAATATTCAAAGTCTCTGCAATTTCTCGATGCGAATAACCTTCGATTGCGTACATATTAAACACGACCCGATAACCAGAAGGCAATGTTTGAATGATAAGTGTCAATTCTTTAGCAGAAATTTTTTCCATTATTTGAACTGACCAATCTGCTTTATTTTCCACTATACTCAAATCCTCAAATGATTGCTGCCATTGATTTCGCTTCAAATATTGCAATGCCGCATTAACAATGACCTTGCTTGACCAGCTTTTGAAAACACCTCTTTCCGCATTAAACTTATTCAGCACCTTGAACAATTGCAAAACACCTTCTTGAAGAATATCTTGTGCTTCTGAGCGATTTCGACCATAACGCAAACAAATTTGAAACCAAGACTGCTCATATCGCATGTATAGCAATTTTGATGCGGCAGTATCGCCTTTCAATATTTTTTTGATTAATGTTTGGTCGCTTTTATTCATCTAATGATTTGTCTTTACTATTAGTACATATTATAAATACCGCTGAATGGTTGCCTAGTGATTTAAATTATTTTTTATGAAAGCAATATTTAGAGCTTATGAAATGTTTATAAAATAACTATTTAATCACACTAAACTAATTGTAAAAGATGAGAATTTTAACCTTAATTTTGGGTTTGTTTTTAATAAATACCGCACTAATTGCGCAAGATGATGATTACTTACTCATCTCTTTAGATACAATCACAGGCGAATGCGGCTATGTTGACACCGCTGGCGAATATGTAATTCCAACCCGAAAATATCCAATTTGCTTAACCGATACATTTAGAACCTTTGCGGTGGTTTATAAAGCGAATAGAGGTTTTGTTGGAATTGACCGTCAAGAAGAGGTGCTTTTTCAGTTGATGCAACACGGAAGAGAACCAGATTTTCCGAGGGAAGGTGTGTTTAGAATTGTCGTTAAAGATAAAATTGGTTTTGCGAATTTGGATGGTGAAATTGTTGTTCCAGCAGTTTACGATATGGTTTTACCATTTAATGAAGGCGTTGCGGCTTATTGTGAAAACTGCGGAACAGACCGTTCAGGACTTAGTGCGCAATGGTCAAATGGCAAATGGGGCTTTATCAATAAAACAGGCGAAGTGATTATTAAAGCGCAATTTGAAAGTGTGAAAGGTGGTTTCAAAGGTGATAAAGCGAAGGTCAAGCTTGATAATAAATGGA
>CAZMEH010001017.1:0-4765 GCA_964564885.1 uncultured Saprospiraceae bacterium
ATTTTATTTTAGCTATTAAATCTTTTAAATATAGTTTTGGATTGCCTGTGAGAATAACAAAATCAACTTCTATTTGGTGTTCCATATCATCCAAATCAATGTTATCGTCAATGATTAGAAATGTTTTCTCCTTGAAATAAATAACTTTCCCATTAGAGTAAATAGATTTATTTTGAATGGTATCGCCAATATTTAGAACCTCTTTATCATGAATACGAAGGGCATTTTCGTGTCCATCTATACTAAATGCAATAGACTTTTTATCAATACTATCCGATTGAAAACGATACAAAGAATGTCCATCAATAAATGAAACAATGGAATGTTTGTAAACATTATAAACAAAAACTTGCTGCTTATTTTGTTGACCAATATGGTTGAACGAGGTAAAAGAAGTCATGACCAAAATCATTATCATCATCGCAAAAAATGCTTTAAATCGCTTTTGATGCTGATGAACAAGGCTATTTTGAATGATAAAAACAAAGCATAATATTATTCCGTACAATAAAAACATCGAAAGTGACGGCAGCCAAATTCCTTCTATTTTATTGACTGGCAAGGTTTGAATCCAGAAAATAGATTGATTAACACCATAAATTATATAATCCAATAGCCAACCTATACAACTTGCTAGGAATGGAGAAATCCATTCTAGAACCAATGTAAAAATACCTAAACTCAAAATAAGCGTAGCCGCAGGAATGACAATCAAACCAGATAACCAAAACATCACTGGAAAACGATGAAAGAAAAACAAGGTCACGGGCATTGTTCCGAGTTGTGCCGCAATTGCAATGCTCGTCAATTGCCAGCAATAGTCGCCTAGTTTCGTTGGAACTTTGATTAATCGGTATAATTTTGGTTGAAAATAAACAATTCCTAAAACCGCTAAATAAGACAATTGGAAACCGACACTTTTTATTAAATATGGTTTGAATAATAAGATAAGAAAGGCAGAAATTGCCAATGTATTATAAATAGAACTCGGTCGATTGATGGTAAATCCAATGGTGACAAACGAAAACATGGTCGCTGCTCGAAGTACAGAAGGCGATGCGCCAGTCAAAAAGGCAAACAGCCAAAGCGAACTAATGATAATAATCGGTTGCACTATTTTTTTAAATCGCTTAGTTCGTATTGGAATTAAATTGAGTAAAAAATTCAAAATCAGCGTTACAATTCCGACGTGCAAACCCGAAACAGCCAAAACATGAATTGCGCCCGTATCGCCGTAAGCATCTCTAATATCTTGGCTCAACGCTTCCCGATAACCGAGAATTAATGCTGCACCGACAGGATAAGAATTTACGGACAAATACTTTTCTAAAGTGTTTAAACTATGTTTTCGTAATTTGAATATGGCGGTATAAAATATATTTCCTTGTTCTCTTTCCACCAATTCCCAGCTATCCGCTTTTACAAAGGTTTGATAGTGAATATTATTAAAATGTAAATAATCTTGATAATCGAATTGATTTGGATTTTTGGGCGCTTCTACCCTATTCAGATAAGTATTAACGGCTATTAAATCGCCGTAAGCCAATGTTTCGGATAAACTATCTCGATTTATATAAATCAATAAATTACCATCACAAGGTTTATGATTAGCATATCTTACTACTGCTTTTGCCCTTGTCCATTTGCTATTCAATGGAATTTCGTTGAGCTGAACAAGCAAAGGTATTTTCTCTTTTTCAATAAAATTAGAGAAATGCGATGGCGACCTTAATTCATTGTATTCAAAACACACTTGATAGCCGAGTAGAAGTAGAAACAGATTTGCAAAAACACCAAAAATAAATCTATTTTGGTAAGATTTACTCTTTTTAAAAAATATAGAAACTAAAAACAAAATAGTGAGTAATAACCAAAGCCAGTTACTACTCAAATCAATATAAATTGCTGTGATAAGACCTATTACAAATGGGATAACTAGTCTAACAAATGGGATTTCTTGCCAGCTCATAATGTATTTTATTTTAGTAAACAATGTGTTCACTAAAATAAAACAACAATTCTACGCAAAAAAATATTTTAACACTTTTTTTAAAAATAAGGAACGATAAAAGAATAAGTTATAACAGTTTGGGTAGATTATTTTTTTATCGTTCCTAAGTAAGAATACAATAAGGTACAAGCTCCTTTAGCAGCCTGTACCTTATTATATTTTTTTAAATTCCTTCAGTTAGGATTCCAAAACACGTTTTTATTCCATTATATAAGTTTCCGATACGAATATTTTCGTTTGGACTGTGTTGATTGTTGTCCATGTTTACCATTGGCACAATCACAGCAGGTGCATTAATCGCTTGTATAATCGGTGTAACGGGAATCGTTCCGCCCATTGTCCGAATACGAATCACGCCTTCTTCTTTAGAATATACATTTTGAATCGCTCTAGTTAACCATTCGCCAGTTGGAGAATCCAATTCCGTTCGGAAAGCATTCACAGAAGGACGAGCAATGTAAGTCGCAATTTTTGGATATTTTAAACGCTCTTCTTCCGTCGGTTCTCTGTCAATCACGTAATAACCTTGATTTTCAATGTGTTCCTTAAGCAAATCAAGCATTTCTACACCATCCGTTTCTTTCACCAAACGAATACCTAATTGAACAATTGCTTTATCTGGAACAATCGTTCTAGTTTGCTTTCCAATCCAAGCACACGACATTCCTTTAATATTCAAAGATGGATATTGTAACGCTTCTTGATAAGAATTCCCAACATTATCTGGTTGAGCAATACCTATTTGAGTACGAATATACATTTCATCATCAGGCACATCCGATAGTATTTTTTTAGTTTTTGCGTCGAATACAATTCCATCATAAAAGCCTTTGATTTTCACTCGACCTTCATCATCTTTCATCGAAGCCAATAAATTTGAAGCACGAAAAGCTGGATTTGGTGCATAATTCCCATAATGTCCGCTGTGTTGCGGTACTCTTGGTCCATAAACAATCAAAGTAGCCGAAGCGATTCCACGACAACCAAACATCAAAGTTGGTCGATTTGTCGGATGCGCAGGGCCGTCCATGATAATCATATGATCTGCCGCATAATCGCCCTTATATTTTTCAATCGTCTCTTTCAGACCCGAAGAACTCTTTTCTTCTTCGCCATCAAGTAAGATTTTTATATTAAAAGCTTGACTTATCTTTTGCTCTTTCATTATATCTAATGCTTGCAAAAACATAATAATTGGTGCTTTATCATCAGCTGCTGCTCTTGCAAATACTCGCCATTCTTTATTCCAGTTTTCTACATTATCGTAACTAACTGTTTCCCATTCACCTTCGGTATTTTTTTGTTTAATGACTGGCGTAAACGGATCTTCTTGATTCCACTTTCGCTTATCGACAGGTTGACCATCAAAATGGAAATAGAACAAAACCGTCGGCAAACGACTATCAACAATACGTTCCGCAAACACAATCGGCACAGTTGAAGTTGCTAATTCTTTCACTGCGAAACGACGTTTCGTAAATGCTTTTTTTAGCCAATCGACATTTTTTTGCATATCGTCAGCGTACGCATCACAAGGAATACTGACCAAGTCTCGATGCTCTTTGATAGCTTTGGGCATTATTTTGGTAGTCCATTCATTGATTTTGGCTTTATTGCTCTTCACCATTTGCAACTTTGGTTGTAAGATATCACGTTTGGTTAATTCTGGGAGTTGAGCAATCATTTCACTATTCCAACTAATGGAAAGTATTAAAACTAAAAAGGTATAAAACAGTTGATTTTTCATAATTCAATTAATTTTTCATGAATAAAGTCTAATATAAACTAAAGGAATTATAAAATGTGCGTTGTATCTTTGAGAAGATATATTTATCTATAAATTTCAAATAACAAATCGTTTAAAATTATTTAACAAAATGAGAAAAAACATCCTTTTTACACTCTTCTACTTCATGCTGGCAGGTAGTATTTTTGCACAAAAAAATGAAGAAATGACGGTTTATACTTTTCAACAGCATAAATCAGAACACACAAACCCTGAAAAAAATAGAACGACTGTTTTGGTCAGCGGCACACAAGGCGATAAAGTCGTTAATGTAAAAATGGTCACAACGCCATTAGGGATTATTGAATTAGAATTGAATGATACCTTAATTGCAACTGATAAAATCACTAATTATCAAGTATTAACTAATTTCATTTCAGATTATGCAGAAATGCCACGTCAAGCCCTAGCCAAAGAAGAGATTCCAACGGAAGAGCCGCCAAAAGAAGTAGATTACAAAGATGACATCAACAACGCTATCATTGCAGAAATGATAGAGGATGAGTTCATCACAGCAGAAACAAGAGTCTATGATATTGTGATTGCTTATGATAAAATGTTCTTCAATGGAACAAAACAAAGTGATGAAATTTCAAAACGATACAGAGCTTTATACGAAGATATTTCTGGTAAAACATTGAGACCGACTACTTATTTTCATATGTCGCAGTCGCTTTAATCAATGTTCAATCCCGAGGTTTCGGATTAACGTCAAGGAGATTGTAAAAAAAGCTTTAAAATGCCCTGAAAGGGCAAAAGCAATAGTATGGGGCAACGCCCTATGTAAAATTGAAATTATTTTCTAGCCCTGAAAGGGCGTAAGCCAAGATACACTATTTATGCTTACGCCCTTTCAGGGCTGAAATAGTGTTTTTTGCTTCGTAGGGCGATGCCCTACGCTATTGCTTTTGCCCTTTCAGGGCGAATAAACAATGTTTTTTATATTCTCCTTGACGCTAATCCGAGGT
>CAZMEH010001018.1:0-2525 GCA_964564885.1 uncultured Saprospiraceae bacterium
AGTATCAAACTAGAGAGAGAAGGCACAAGTAAAGCTTTGGACGATCTCAATGACCGCAATGCCATTGGCGTTCGGAAAATTGCGCACCTTTCCAATGAGCAACTCTTCTATTACCTGAATCGTTATCGACATCAAGTTCGTATTTTTCATTATGCTGGTCATGCAAATGGTTCTACGCTTCAACTCGAAGCTCATGGAGGCGAAGAATCAGCTCATGCCGAAGGAATTGCGGGACTATTAGGACAATCAAATTCTTTGGATTTGGTTTTTCTGAATGGTTGTGCAACTTATGGTCAAGTAGAAACTTTATTGGACAAAGGTGTAAAAGCAGTGATTGCGACTTCTGTGGCAATTAATGATAATAAGGCTTATAAATTTTCTATTAAGTTTTATGAAACCCTGGCTGCTGGCGAGACAATTGGTGATGCTTTTGAAGCAGCAAAATCGTTCTTAACACAATTAGGAAATGCGCCAGAAATTCAGCAAAAAGGATTGAAACTGCGTAGAGAAAACAAATCTGAGACGATGCCGTGGGGCATTTATACAAAAGAGGGCAATGAAGCAGTTTTAGATAAAAAACTGCCAACCGAGCCTTTCAAATATATCGTTCCAGAGGAAGATAAAGCGACTTACGAACCCAATAGAAATTTATCTAGCATTATATTTCGAGCTGCAATGGGACACAATAAGTCTTTTAAAACTATCGTACAAACCGCTAAAAAAAATGGTAATAAACTTCAGTTGCCAGATTTACAATTTGCTTTGCTCAATTATTTTCCTGCGTCGATTAGCACACAACTTAGAGAACTATTCTCAACGAAACTACAAAAGAGAAGCCGAAAGCATTTACAACAATTGGTGAATACTTATCAAAGTGTTCTTATCACAACAGGTAATACGCTTTTGGCGGAATTGTGGGATGCGGTTAAGAAGCATGATTTAGTATTGAATGACGCTCAAAAAGCAACTATTACCCAATATTTTAATCAAAATGCTTTTAATTATCAATCTTTTGATTGGTTACTACTGATAGATGATTCTATTGCTGCTTTTCATAAGCATTTTAAATTAGCCCCTTTAGAGAAAAATCTAATCAAGGACAAGCCTTTTTATCATATCATATTTCATCACTTTCCAAATGGTTTGCGCCAAAGTACTTCAATAGAAACGGCTAATCAGTATTTACTAGATATGTTTGAGGAACTTCAAAAGAAAAGCATTGATAGCGATAAAATAGCCATTTTTTGTAAAAAATCCGAAGAGCATTTAACCCTTGTTTTAAAAGAATTAAGCGTTTTGACGCATTATAAAATGGCGGTAATTAAAGAAATTCAAGTCAATAAATTTAGACATTCGCCCGCTTCTTATAGTCATAAAGTGGTTGCCTTAAATTCTAATTTGATTGAGCATTCGGAAAGCGATAATCAACGTGTACGTGCGTTGGATAACTTTACGGAAACTTGCTCGGTTCAGCTATTTCAAGACAGCTTTTCTAATGGTGTCAATCTATTTCCGTTTGTAATAGATAAGCATTCTTTTAAAAAAGCAGCAAATTCAAAAACCTATTTCTTTGCTTATCGAGAAGGAAACGACCGATTAGTTTATCGTTTTTTAGCGAATTGGGAAGAGTTATTTGCGATACCTATCCTTACAAATGAAGATATACTCTTGGATGATGAGGCTTCTATTTATAAAATCATTCCTCAGCAGTTTTTTGAAGCAGAGACGGATTTATTAGGTTTGAAAACACCTGTTTCTGACAATGAAGGTGATGATTTTGATGACCTTGATGATTTTATGAATGTGATTGATATTTAACCTCCCTTAATCCCTCCAAAAGAGGGAGATTTATATTTAATTATAAACAATTATTTCCCTCCTTTGGAGGGATTAAGGGAAGTTCAGAGCTTTCAATAAATAAAAAATGACCAAATATCCATTTAAATTTTTAGATGCTTATAACAAGGAAGACGAAGATATTTTCTTTGGTCGAGAGACTGAGATTGATACTTTGTATGAAATGGTGTTTGAGACCAATATTCTATTCCTGTACGGTGCATCAGGAACGGGAAAGACCAGTTTATTGCGCTGCGGATTGGCAAACCGTTTCAAAGAAACGCATTGGTCAGAATTATTTGTGTTGCGAGGAACAAACCTCAATACTGCATTGCTTGATGCTATTCGTAAAAATACGCCAACCGTAGAAGTTGAAGAATTTGATTTTTCTGAGGAATTGGAAAATACTGAAGAAGATGATATTTCTACAAAAAATACAGCAAATAATGAAGTGATTGACGCTTTACAAGAGTTATATCGCAATACCTTCAATCCTATTTATCTGATATTTGACCAGTTTGAAGAATTATTTATTCTAGGTAATGAAGCAGAGCAACAGGGATTTATACAAACCGTCAAAGATATTTTAGAAGCGGATGTTCCTTGTCGATTGTTATTTTCGATGCGAGAAGAATATTTGGCAAACTTATACGAATTTGAAAAAGAAGTGCCGCAACTTCTTGATAAAA
>CAZMEH010001019.1:0-2063 GCA_964564885.1 uncultured Saprospiraceae bacterium
TGCATAAATCTGAAATTGTCAACCCGTTTTGCGACACCTTGTCGAATAAATTCGACGGTACGAGTCAATCTACTACTTCTTCAAGCTACCTTTCAAAACGCTCAACTCCTCATCAGTCAAATTACGCCAAGTTCCAACTTTGATTCCATCAAGTTCTATATTCATAATTCGGACACGCTTCAAAGTTAATACGTCATAATCCAAATATTCACACATTCTTCTAATCTGACGATTCAAACCTTGTGTTAGAATAATTCTGAACCTAGATTTTCCAATTTTTTGAACAATACATTTTTTAGTCACTGTTTCTAAAATCGGAATACCTGCGCCCATTCTTTTAATAAACTCATCTGAAATTGGTCTGTGAACCGTGACGATATATTCTTTGTCGTGCGCATTTTCAACACGCAATATTTTATTGACAATATCACCATCATTTGTCATCAAAATCAAACCAGAAGACGCTTTGTCTAATCGTCCAATCGGAAAAATACGTTTTGGATGCGCCACAAATTCTATAATATTATCTCTATCCTTTAGGTCAGTTGTTGAAGTAATGCCAGGCGGTTTATTCAATGCAATATAAACTGGCGTTGGCTTATTTCTTAAAGGTTTGCCATCGACGGTTACCGTATCGTTTTCTTCCACTCTATTTCCCTTCTGAGCCTTTTTACCGTTGATTTCCACACGTCCAGCATCGATCCATTTATCCGCTTCTCTTCGAGAGCAAATCCCTGTTTGACTTACATATTTATTTAAACTTATAGAATTATCAGACATAAATTTATTTTAGATTTTAGATTGCACATAGTTAATATATGTACCGTCGAATTTACTCGACAAGGTGTTTCACTATTTGTTGTATTAATCAAATTTTACACAAAAAAAATTCTATAAAATATAGAAGTGGTTTCTCATAAAAATGAAATTATAATAATTGAACTGCAAAACGTAAAATAGTTGCTATGAGAAAAATATTTATTTTAAATTAACTAGAACCAATAACTTCAATAATGCAACACCTAGTCGAATAATGCCGATAGTTATCGGGACGACGGTACTTTTTATAAACAGCAAAATTATACAACTTCACTTTAATTCCCATTGAAAATGCATTTATTTATTCATCTTTATTCTGGAAGATTGGCAAATCTTGATAATTTTTAATATTTGCACTTTTTTCAAGGGAAATTTACAACAAGAAAAGATTGAAAATTACATAGCGATTTTTTACCAGAAAATCGCTGCAAGTCACCACAGGCAATTAAACATTGTACATTAAATCAACTCCCTTAGCCTGATGTACTTAATTAGGACTTCATCACCTCTGAGAATAGTCAGTTTTATTTTTTTGCCTTTTTTAGTTTTGAATGCTGTTTTAATATAAGTCCTTGTTAGTTCTGGCGACCTGATACTTCCCATTTTTACAATTCTATCTCCTGAAATAATCTCAGCTTCTGATGCTGGTGAATTGGGAATAATCTCTTGTATCACGTGACTTACTGCATTGTTATCTGTATCAGCT
Organism: uncultured Saprospiraceae bacterium; assembly: GCA_964564885.1. Classification (GTDB taxonomy): domain Bacteria; phylum Bacteroidota; class Bacteroidia; order Chitinophagales; family Saprospiraceae; genus CAKZLL01. The sequence goes on from CAZMEH010001019.1 coordinate 1,526, forward strand.
AGTACAATTCCAGACATATTATAATAAAAAGGAACGTTGTATTTGTTATTTTTTTTGAAATAAACTAAGTTATTTGGATAATCAAATATGACAATAAAACGAGACAAAACACCACCACCGACAATTCCATTTCTGTTATTATGCACAATCATTTCATTAAAAATCGTATCATCTTGGTAAAAAGTTGTTATTCTTTCAAACCCAAATGGTTCAAAATCAACTTTCTGTACTCTACCGATTTTTCCTTCTAATGCGCCACCTAACCCATGTCCCATATCACCTGTGATAACATTTTTTGGAAAATCAATCTTATCCGAGGAATTGATATCTAACAACAAATCAAAACTCGCTCCTGTGTCTAACAGGAATTTTCCATGAACCGTATCTTCATTTTCTAAAGTTACATTCATATTCATATACGGTTTTGTATCTTCTATTGAAATATAGTAGTTTTTATATTTTCTATTTTTAGGTGCTTTGAATTTTTCTTTTCTGTATAACTCTTGTCTGTTTGATTGTATTTTTTAGTTTTACTACT
>CAZMEH010001020.1:0-24082 GCA_964564885.1 uncultured Saprospiraceae bacterium
CTGATTGTCAGTGCATTACGATTTTGTTTCTATGTGAAATATCTATTTTTTGAAAAACTGTACGGACTATTGATATGAAGACTTATATAATAAATCAACATCATTAAATTATCAAGTGTTCGTATTAATAGAGGATAATATTGGCAATGTGGTCAAATAAATTTCTAATCTATTACCAGTTATTCAAAACCCTTCAATCTTTGTTTACAAAAAAAATATTACTCCTGTAGAAGTTGATTGTTCAAGCACCGGAAACTACTTTCTAATGATGAGTATTCGAGATTCTGATGGTAATCAATCTCAAGCTAAGATTTTGTTAACATTAGAATAGGACAATGGATAATTTATTTTTTTTTGAAAAATTCCGTGGAAAAACGCTAAATACAAATTTTAGCTCAATTTTACTTACCAAATAGGCAGTAGCAGTTGGCAGTTAGACATCTGATAAATAAACAATTCTACTACTGCCTACTTCGTAACTATTTCATGATTTTTACAAAAAACATCGAAAATCACGGAATTTTTCAAAGAACCATTAATTTTAGTGATTTGGCTAATAGGTAACAGACTCTACATCTTTTAAAATAAAAAAGGAAAGTGATGACTAAGCGATTTGTGAAGTAATGTTTAATTGAATATTCTACATTGAACATTAAAAAGAAACTCCCTTGTTTAATAATTTATAACTCCTGCGAACTTTGCCTTTTGATAAGGCTGGCTTTTGTATTAAAAAATAAAGAAGAAAGCACTCTGACACTCAGAGTCTAAGCAGAATTAGAAAGAATCTAGAAAAAGTTGAACAGATGTTTGAAAATTAGAAAATAATCACTATTTTTGCATTCGCTTTTGGAGGCAGTAGTTTTCAAAAGATTTATTGACAATATAAATTTTTTAGGAGTTGTGGTCAATTAGTTTAATTAAACCAAAACTATAATTTCCTATTAAAACTAAATTAATAATATGCCAACTATCAACCAATTGGTGAGAAAAGGACGTAAGAAAATTGTAGAGCCGAGTAAATCTCGTGCGTTAGAGGCTTGCCCTCAGCGCCGTGGAGTTTGTACTCGTGTATACACTACTACTCCTAAAAAACCAAATTCAGCGTTGCGTAAAGTGGCTAAAGTACGTTTAACAAACGGTCTTGAGGTAATTGCCTACATTCCAGGGGAAGGTCACAATTTACAAGAACACTCAATCGTATTGATTAGAGGTGGTCGTGTAAAAGATTTACCGGGTGTACGTTACACAATCGTTCGTGGTGCTTTAGATACAGCAGGTGTAAGTGACAGAAGACAAAGTCGCTCTAAGTATGGTGCTAAACGCCCTAAATCTTAAACCTGTTTATATTATTTAGATAATATACGCACTGGCAATTCTGCCACCAATTCTGGAACGCCAGGATTTGTTGAGTAAATTCATTTTAAGAATTGAAGAGTGTTCTCTCTACATTATTAATCATACAAGAGAGACCACAACTAAGAATATAAGTATGAGAAAAAGAAAACCGAAAGCGCGGATAACTGCGCCTGATCCTCGATTTGGAGACGCAACAGTAACGCAATTTGTAAATAACATGATGGTTGATGGTAAAAAAACCACAGCATTACATGTGTTTTATGATGCTATGGACTTAGTAGAACAACGTACTAAGGCAAATCCTCATGAGATTTTCAGAAAGGCTCTTAATACAGTAATGCCACAAGTAGAAGTACGCAGTCGTCGTATTGGTGGTGCTACTTTCCAAATTCCTACCGAAATCCGTGGCGAACGTCGTTTGTCTATTGGAATGAAATGGTTAATCAAGTTTGCAAGAAAACGTAGTGGTAAAGGTATGGCTACGAAATTAGCAGCAGAGGTAATTGCGGCTAGTAAGGGTGAAGGTGCAGCAGTGAAAAGAAAAGAAGACACTCACAAAATGGCTGAATCAAATAGAGCATTTGCTCACTTTAGAGTATAAAAGGAATTAGATGTTAGGATTAGGCAAATTGCTTAATCCTAACATCTAATTTTTTTGAATATCCTTAAAGTAAAATATTCAACCTTTACTTTATCACTATTTTTTATTTGAACATTATATAAGGAATAAGTAATGAGCAATGATTTAAAGTTTACGCGTAATATTGGTATTGCAGCCCATATTGATGCGGGTAAGACAACAACAACAGAACGTATTTTATATTATACGGGTCTTACACACAAGATTGGTGAGGTTCATGATGGTGCCGCTACAATGGATCACATGGAGCAAGAGCAGGAACGTGGTATTACTATCACATCTGCGGCAACTAAGACTGAATGGAAGTGGAAAGATGATGTTTTCGCTATTAATATAATTGATACTCCAGGACACGTTGACTTTACAGTTGAGGTAGAGCGTTCTTTGAGAGTATTAGATGGTATGGTTGCTTTATTTTGTGCAGTTTCTGGTGTAGAACCACAATCTGAAACAGTTTGGAGACAAGCTAATAAATATAAAGTACCAAGAGTTGGTTTCGTCAATAAAATGGATCGTGCTGGTGCGGACTTCTTTGAAGTTTGTAAGCAAGTGAAAGAAGTTTTAGGTGCAAATCCAGTTCCATTAGTAGTTCCAATCGGTGCTGAACACACGTTCAGAGGAGTTGTTGATTTAATACACAACAAAGCAATCGTTTGGCACGATGATACTCAAGGGATGACCTTTGATGAGATTCCAATTCCTGAAGAATTACAGGATACGGTTGATGAGTATCGTGAAAAACTAGTTGAAGCTGTTGCTGAATACGATGAGGACTTATTAGAAAAGTACTTTGAAGATCCAGAAAGCATCACTGTTGAAGAAATGCAAGCAGCAATACGTGCAGCAACCATTGATATGAGTATCATACCAATGATGTGTGGTTCTGCTTTCAAAAATAAAGGTGTTCAGCACATGTTAGATGGTGTTTGTACTTATTTGCCTTCTCCATTAGATGTAGAAGCAATTGAAGGTGTAAACCCTGATACTGACGAACCTGAATTACGTCAACCAAATGCAAGTGAGCCATTCTCAGCTCTTGCATTTAAAATTGCGACGGATCCATTTGTAGGTCGTTTAGCTTACTTCCGTGTTTATTCAGGTACTTTGGACGCAGGTTCTTATATCCTAAATACTCGTTCGGGTAAGAAAGAACGTATCTCTCGTATCTATCAAATGCATGCAAATTCTCGTCAGCCGATGGATCAGGTTCAAGCGGGTGATATTGCAGCAGCAGTAGGTATGAAAGACTTGAAAACAGGTGATACATTGTGTGCTTTAAAATCACCAATTGTACTGGAAAGCATGAGCTTCCCTGAACCTGTAATCTCTGTTGCGGTTGAGCCAAAAACTCAGAAAGACCTTGACAAAATGGGTATGTCTTTAGCAAAATTGATTGAAGAAGATCCAACGTTAAGAGTAAGAACAGACGAAGAGACTGGTCAAACTGTATTGAGTGGTATGGGTGAATTACACTTAGAGATTATCATTGACCGTATGCGTCGTGAATTTAAAGTGGAAGTTAATCAAGGTGAACCACAGGTAAACTATAAAGAGGCATTGACTAGAATGGTTTCTCATCGTGAGAAATTGAAAAAACAGTCTGGTGGTTCTGGTTTATTCGCAGATATGGAATTTGAATTAGGTCCTGCATCTGAAGAATTTTTAGAAAGTGAGGATTACAAAAACGGTAAGACACAACTAGAGTTTGTTTGGTCTATCGTTGGTGGTAATATTGATAAAAACTACGTTAAGCCAATTCAAGATGGTTTCAAAGCCATGATGAATGACGGTATTTTAGCTGGATACAACATTGACTCGATGAGAGTTAAGGTTTATGATGGTTCTATGCACGCAGTGGATTCAAAACCAATTGCATTCGAATTATGTGCAAAAGAAGGTTTCAGAGCAGCAGCAAAGAGAACTAAACCAGTATTACTTGAGCCTATTATGAAAATGGAAGTGATGACTCCAGAAGAATATATGGGTGGTATTATCGGTGACTTAAACCGTCGTAGAGGTTTGATGAAAGGTCAAGAAACCAAAAACGCAGCGGTTATAATCAAAGTAGATGTGCCATTGTCAGAAATGTTTGGTTACGTAACACATTTACGTACAATCTCTTCTGGTCGTGCATCTTCATCAATGGAATTTGCTCACTATGCTCCTGCACCAAGAAATGTTGCAGAGAAAGTGATAGCAGAAAGAAAAAAATAAAACAGTTATAAATTATTCATTGCTGGTTATTTATTGACCAGTAATGAATAATAATAACGAATAAATCAAATATTCGGGTAATGAATCAAAAAATTAGAATTAAGCTTCGTTCTTATGACCACAACTTGGTCGATAAGTCAACGGAAAAAATCGTGAAAACTGTTCGTACCAGCGGTGCTGTCGTAACAGGTCCGATTCCGCTGCCCACTGAAAAAAAGATCTTTACGGTTTTGCGTTCACCTCACGTGAATAAAAAATCTAGAGAGCAATTTCAGTTGCGCACACACAAACGCTTGATAGAAATTTACACACCAACACAAAAAACGGTAGATGCTTTATCTAAGCTAGAATTACCAAGTGGTGTAGATATCCAAGTAAAATTGACTTAAGATAAATTCAAAGTTCTCATAAGAACATGTTGAATTTAATTTGTTAACCAGCGCAATTTGAAAAAATGCAAGGATTAATAGGCAAAAAAATCGGTATGACGAGTATTTTCGGCGCCGATGGGAAGAATATCGCTTGTACAGTAATCGAAGCGGGACCTTGTGTAGTAACACAAGTAAAAACGGAAGATACTGACGGGTATGAAAGTGTGCAAATCGCTTATGGCGAGAAAAAGGAGAAGAACACTCCTCAACCATTGCAAGGACACTTCAAAAAAGCAAATACAACACCTAAACACAAAGTTGTAGAATATCGTGACTGCGAATTAGATGTTAACTTAGGTGATGTATTAACAGTAGCGGACATCTTCGAAGAAGGAGAGTTTGTAAATGTTATTGCAAATTCTAAAGGTAAAGGTTTTCAGGGTGTTGTAAAGCGTCACAAATTTCGTGGTGTGAATGATGCAACACACGGTCAGCACAACCGTCAACGTGCTCCAGGTTCAATTGGTGCAGCTTCTTATCCAGCGAAAGTATTCAAGGGTATGAAGATGGCAGGACGTATGGGTAACAAACGAGTTAAAGTTCGTAACCTAGAAATCGCTAAGATTTTACCTGAAAAGAATTTAATCCTAGTCAGTGGAGCAATCCCAGGGCACAAGGGCGCTTATGTTATCATTGAAAAGTAGTCGGTATTATGAAAATTGCAGTATATAATATACAAGGCGAGAGTACGGGTAGAGAAATCGAACTACCGGAAAGTGTATTTGGTGTAGCACCAAATGATCACGCAGTGTACTTAGCAGTAAAACAGTACTTAGCGCATCAGCGTCAAGGTACGCACAAGTCAAAAGAAAAAGGCGAAATCACAGGTTCTACTAGAAAGATTAAGCGTCAAAAAGGAACAGGTACAGCTCGTGCGGGTAGTATCAAGTCTGGTATATTCAGAGGAGGTGGTCGTATTTTTGGTCCAAAACCACATAAATACAACATCAAACTGAATAAAAAAGTTAAGGCGTTAGCACGCAATTCTGCATTGTCAGATAAAATAGGTAGAGATAAAGGATTAGTTGTTGTTGAAGATTTTTCATTTGAAGGACCTACAACAAAGGCATATTTAAGTATCTTATCTAGTTTAGAGATTAACGATAGAAAATCATTAGTAGTAACTAGTGAATACGATAAAAACGTGTATCTATCAGGTAGAAATGTATCTTATAGCAAAACTGTAGTAGCTAGTGATTTGAATACATATACAATCATGAACGCTAATACTTTAGTTTTGACAGAAAGTGCAGCAGCTAAAATCAGCGAATTATTTGCCTAAGTGGTGATTAAATAATAAGTTATGTCAAAGCAAATTTTAATAAAGCCGCTTATTTCGGAAAAGTCTGAAAACCTTTCAGAAGGTTTGAACCAGATAACTTTCATCGTAAATAGAAAGGCTAATAAGATTGAAATCAGAAAAGCAATAGAGGAATTCTATAATGTTTCTGTAAGTCGTGTGAATACTCTAACGATGCCAGCTAAAGAACGTATCAAGCATACGAAAGCAGGTTTGCAAAAAGGTAGAGTAAGCGCATTTAAGAAAGCTATCGTTACTCTTGACGGAGATGACGAAATTGATTTCTTCGACGAAATATAAAATTAATGTACAATTGATAATGTACGATGTTCAATGACCATATTAGTATGGTCGAATATCATATATTATAGATATGAACATTAAAAAAAGCGTAATCAATTAATTAGTAATTGATACGAATTTTTAACAACTGAATTTTGGTGGATGAATGATAGAATAATATTCCGCTGACCAATTATTCATGATAAGTTAGTTAAAATGCCTGTTAAAAAGTATAGTCCGGTTACTCCGGGTACAAGATTTAGGATTGGTAACTCTTTTGAAGAGCTTACTACAAGCAAGCCAGAAAAAAGCTTACTTGCACCATTGAAGCGTTCAGGTGGTCGTAACAACCAAGGTCGTATGACTGCTCGCTACAGAGGTGGAGGACACAAGCGTCGTTACCGAATTATTGACTTCAAACGCAATAAGGATGCAATGGGTGCAACTGTGAAGTCTATTGAGTATGATCCAAACCGTACAGCTTGGATTGCATTAGTAGAATACACAGATGGCGAAAAGAAATATATCATTGCACCTAACGGTTTAAAAGTAGATGATGTTATTCGCTCAGGTGAAGATGCAAAACCAGAAGTTGGTCACACAATGTTTTTGAGTGAAATTCCAACAGGTTCAAGTATTCACGCAATTGAAATGCAACCAGGAAAAGGTGCAGCACTCGCAAGAAGTGCAGGTACTTATGGTACATTGATGGGACGTGAAGGGAAGTATGCAATTATCAAATTGCCTTCTGGCGAAATGCGTAAACTCTTAAAGACTTGTAGAGCAACAATGGGAACAACATCGAACCCAGATCATCAATTACAAGTACTTGGTAAAGCAGGTCGTAAGCGTTGGTTAGGTCGTCGTCCTAGAACTAGAGGTGTAGCAATGAATCCTGTCGATCACCCAATGGGTGGTGGTGAAGGTAAATCTTCAGGAGGTCATCCACGTTCAAGAAATGGACAAATGGCTAAAGGTCAGAAGACCCGTAATCCTAAGAAATCTTCTAGTCGCTTGATTATTTCAAAACGTAAGAAATAGCATTAAATCATAGAGATATGCCAAGATCATTAAAGAAAGGACCTTATATTTTCCATAAATTGTTAGCTAAGGTCGAGAAAGCAAAAGACGCAAAGAGAAAGAAGGTAATCAAAACTTGGTCAAGAAGTTCTATGATTATTCCTGGTTTCGTAGGAGAAACGATTGCGGTACACAATGGTAAAAACTTTGTTCCTGTTTATGTTACAGAAAACATGGTAGGACACAAGTTAGGCGAATTTGCACCAACTCGTAACTTCAAAGGTCACGGAGGTAAGAAAAAACGCTAATTTTTTAAATTAAGATGAAAATTAAAATGAGAAATCTAATGCAATATTTTAGCATTGTTTTTCAAGTCATTTAAAAATAATTTTCATTTTAATTTTCATTCTAACCTGCCTTTTGGCAAAACAGGTTTTAATTAAAAGATAATGGAAGCAGTTGCAAAACTAAAAGGTTGCCCGATGTCTGTTCGTAAGATGCGTTTGGTGGTTGACAACATCAGAGGTCAAGAAGTAGATAAGGCACTGAATATATTGAAATTTACTCGTAAAGAGGCTTCTCAGTGGTTAGAAAAGGTACTAGTATCGGCTATCGCTAATTGGGAAGTTAAAGCTGGTGAAGGTGTAGACGCAGCAGATTATGATTTGGTTATCAAGACAGCTTTTGCTGATCAAGGACCAATGTTGAAGCGTTTTAGACCAGCTCCATTCGGACGTGCGCACCGTATTCGCAAGCATACGAATCACATCACTATTAGTGTTCAAAACCGTGTATTACTTCCTCAGGAAGAAGAAGGTTATGAAGAGGTGATTGAGGAAGCTGTAGTCGAAGGTGCAGAATCATAATTTAGAATAAGATTAATCAGAATATATGGGACAGAAGACCAATCCAATAGGCAATCGTTTAGGTATCATCAGAGGATGGGACTCTAATTGGTATGCCAAGGGAAGAGAGTACGCAAAAAACGTAGTTGAAGACCAGAAAGTCCGAGATTACCTTAGAGCGAGAATACGCAAGGGTGGTATCGCTAGAATTATTATCGAGCGTACCTTAAAACGTATTACTGTAACTATTCACACTTCAAGACCAGGTATTATCATCGGTAAAGGTGGTTCAGAGGTTGATAGAATCCGTGAAGAGTTAAAGAAATTGACTAAGAAGGATGTTCAAATAAACATCGTTGAAATCCGCAAGCCGGAACTTGATGCTGCAATTGTTGGTGAGAGTATCGCTAAACAACTTGAATCTCGCATCAATTATCGTAGAGCGATTAAAATGTCTATTCAGTCTTCAACAAGAGCAGGTGCGCAAGGTATAAAGGTGCGTATTTCTGGTCGTTTGAATGGTGCTGAGATGGCTCGTTCTGAAGAGTTCAAGCAAGGTAGAACACCTTTGCATACTTTTCGTGCGGATATCGACTATGCTTTATCTGAAGCATTGACTATCTACGGTAAACTTGGTATCAAAGTTTGGATTTTCAAAGGAGAAGTTCTTGGAAAACGTGACTTGAGTCCAAATACTGGTGGTGGTAAGAAAGAGCGTGGCGGACGTGGCGGAAATCGTCGTGAAGGTGGACGTGGTGGAAATCGTCGTGAAGGCGGACGTGGCGGAAATCGTCGTGGTGGTAACAATAGAAGAAACAAAGAATAATAAAGTTTCTGAATTGCTTATACTGAAATTTATGTAATTCAAACAATTTCAGTATATTTGCACCACTTTTGCGAAAAGCACGGTAGAGAAAATCTAATTTTTTAGGAAAAATAATTTTGAATAAATCGTTTGATTTATGATAAATCTAAAATATAGTCGCTATGTTACAACCGAAGCGGACGAAATATAGAAAAACGCAAAAAGGGAGAAATAGAGGTTTAGCACACAGAGGTTCTACTGTTGCTTTCGGCTCATTTGGTTTAAAAACTCTTGATGCTGGGCATATCACAAACCGCCAGATAGAATCTGCTCGTATTGCCATGACACGTTACATGAAACGTGAAGGTAAGGTGTGGATTAGAGTTTTCCCTGACAAACCTATTACGAAGAAGCCTCAAGAGGTACGTATGGGTAAAGGTAAAGGTGCTTTAGATCATTGGGTAGCAGTGGTCAGACCTGGGAGAATTATGTTTGAATTGGATGGTGTGCCAATTGAGGTAGCAAAAGAAGCATTGCGTCTAGCTGCTCAAAAATTGCCTGTTTTAACAAAATTTGTATTAAGAAGAGATTACGAAGGATAGTCTAAGGACTAACTGGAGTTTTCTAAAATTCTAATAAAATGGCAAAAGAGAACGAATTTAGAGGTTTAAGTACTGAAGATCTGAAATACGAATTGGATAGTGCTTCTCTAAAGTATAAGAAAATGAAATTTGACCATACGACAACAGGATTAGCAAATCCTCAAACGTTGGTTGAAGTCAGAAGAGATATAGCTCGTATTAAAACCGAGTTAAGAGGACGTGAGATAGCGGAGATGGATGAAGAGCAACTAGCTAATCGTTCCAAAATGCGTTATAGAAGAAGAAAGTAACGTCAAGAGTAATAAAAATGATTTAGCTACTTATTAACAGTAGAGAAATTTGGAATTGAAAGTTCTTTAAAGACTTCTTTTAAGAAAACTACATTTTCAATAAAATCAATAGCAATGGCTGAGGTACAAAATACCGAAAGAAAGAGTCTTCGCAAACAACGTGTAGGTTTGGTTGCAAGTAATAAGATGGATAAGTCTATTACAGTAGTAATAGAGCGTCGCATCAAGCACCCTATCTACGGTAAGTATATGAAGAAAACTAAAAAATTCATGTCGCACGACGAGAATAACGATTGTAAAATCGGAGATACAGTGCGCATCGAAGAGTCACGTCCATTAAGTAGACGTAAGCGTTGGAACTTAGTAGAAATCATCGAAAGAGCTAAATAGTCATTAATCATGATACAAACAGAAAGTAGACTAAGAGTTGCTGACAACAGTGGAGCTAAAGAAGTATTATGTATTAAAGTACTAGGCGGGTCAAAGCGCCGATATGCTTCAATTGGTGACTTGATTGTAGTAACAGTCAAAGAAGCAAGTCCAGGCGGACTCAAAAAAGGTACTGTATCTAAAGCAGTAGTTGTTAGAACGAGAAAAGAAATTCGTCGTAAGGATGGTTCTTATATCCGTTTTGATGATAATGCAGTAGTACTTTTAAATGAAGCTGAAGAACCAAGAGGTTCTCGTATATTCGGACCTGTTGCGCGCGAATTGCGTGATAGAGATTATATGAAAATTGTCTCTTTGGCTCCAGAGGTATTATAGTCTCTGTGTAGAAACTAAACTTATAATTTTGACAATCAAAAGTCATGAGTAAGAAAAAAGTACAACCGAATAGGTTTAAAACTAAAATACACATCAAGAAAGGTGATACAGTTCGTATCGTATCTGGAGATGATAAGGGTATGGAAGGTGAAATATTAGAAATATTCACTAAAAAATACCGTGCAATTGTTTCTGAGGCTAATCTTGTGGTTAAACACAAAAAGCCAACAAATGATAATCCTGGTGGTATTATTGAAGAACCAGCTTCTATTCACATCTCAAACTTGATGTTGATAGACCCTGCTTCTAACGAGCCAACAAGAATTGGTAGAAAAAAAGTGAACGATAAATCTGTTCGCTATTCTAAGAAATCTGGCGAAATTATTTAGAAATGAGTTACGTACCAAGACTAAAAGTCAAATATGATGAGGAGATAGCTCCTAAGTTAATGGAACAGTTTGGTTATAAATCACCAATGCAAATTCCTAAACTAGTGAAAATCACGATAAACCAAGGTTTAGGTGATGCTACTTCTGATAAAAAAGTAGTTGATGTGGCTTTAAATGAACTCAGTTTAATTACTGGTCAAAAAGCTGTACCAACAATCGCTCGTAAGTCAATTTCCAATTTTAAATTGCGTGAAGGCATGAAAATTGGAGCAAGAGCTACGTTAAGGAAAGTAGTAATGTGGGAATTTCTTGACCGCATTGTAACTGTTGCTTTACCACGTGTTCGTGACTTCAGAGGTATCAACGATAAAAGCTTCGATGGCCGTGGAAATTATTCAATGGGTATTAAGGAACAGATTATCTTTCCTGAATTAAACATGGATAAAGTCACTAAAATCATGGGCTTAGGTTTAACTTTTGTTACAACAGCGAAAACTGATGCAGAAGCATTAGCATTGTTGAAAGCATTAGGGATGCCATTCAAGAATCAGAATAAAGAACAACAAGAAAACTAATTGTTAGAGAAGTTGAATGATAATATTTATCAAACAATTATATAACAGTTAAATCATAATAGAATTATGGCTAGAAAATCACTTATAGCACGTGAGGTAAAACGTCAAAAGCTAGTTGCTAAATATGCTGACTTAAGAAAGCAACTAAAAGAAGAAGGACGTTGGGATGAGTTAGATAAATTACCACGTAATTCTAATCCAATTCGTTTACACAACCGTTGCCAACTTACAGGTCGTCCTAAGGGTTACATGCGTCACTTCGGTGTCTGTCGTGTAAAATTCCGTGAAATGGCTAATGACGGTAAAATACCAGGTGTTCACAAGGCATCTTGGTAGTACATAGTTTTGAATATGTCCCGATAGCTATCGGGATGGAATGCCATTTATGTATATTCAATATTCAAAATTAACTTAAGAACCGTAAGGTTCGCAGGTTTCTGCTCTCGCTTTATTGTTCAATGATATCATATAACAATAGCTCCTATGCTGTTTGTTTAATCATTGAGCACACTTCTTGCTTTAGCATTAACCTTAGCTTCCTGAGACAGGAGGGAATAATTGTTAACTGCGACTTTTGTCGCAAAGTGGCAATATTTGGAAACAGCTTAAAGTATTTTGAAAATAATCATTGCTAGTCATCACTCGACTAATTCTCTTTTGCAGATTATTTTCAATCGTACAGCTTAAATTTTAAAAAATGGCTTTAACAGATCCAATAGCGGATTATCTAACGCGTATTCGCAATGCACAAATTGCTCGTCATCGCATAGTAGAGATACCTTTGTCAAAAATGAAAAAGAATTTGACAGAGATTCTTTATGACCAAGGATATATCCATAGATATAAGGTAATTGACGACGGTAAAGTAACAGAACGTAGAATTTTAATAGCATTGAAATATGATGTTGTTACTAAGGAACCGGTTATTCGTAAATTAACTAGAATTAGTAAACCAGGATTGAGACAATATACAGGTGTGGCAACATTACCACGTGTAATCAATGGTCTTGGAATTGCAATTGTTTCTACTCCTAAAGGTGTGATGGTCGCTAAGCAAGCACGCGAGATGAATGTAGGAGGAGAAGTTCTTTGTTACATCTATTAAAAACTAATAGCTATGTCTAGAATAGGAAAACAACCAATATCTTTACCTGCAGGTGTAACAGTTAGCGTAGATAAAACTAACCTAGTTACAGTTAAGGGTAAAGGAGGAACACTTACTCAAAAGATAGATTCTGATTTAGAAGTAAGTATAGAGGACGGAACACTTGAAGTGAAACGTCCAACAGACCAGAAACGTCACAAAGCAATGCACGGTTTATATCGTTCATTAATAAACAACATGGTTGTTGGTGTGAGTGAAGGTTATAAAAAAGAATTAGAATTAGTTGGTGTAGGTTACCGTGCCACTAATAAAGGTCAATTACTAGAATTGATTATCGGTTATTCTCACCCAGTTATGTTCTATGTACCTGAAGAGGTAAAAATAGAAACAGAATCTGCAAAAGGTAAAAATCCGATTGTTCGTTTATCATCTAATGATAAGCAATTAATTGGTGAAGTTGCTGCCAAAATCCGTGCATTCAGAAGCCCAGAACCTTACAAAGGAAAAGGTATCAAGTTTGTAGGTGAGGAGTTGAGAAGAAAAGCCGGTAAAGCTGGTAAATAAAAGAATTTAAGATTTTAGTAATCACCGAAATTGCGGTGACGAAGTATAAAATCACAATAATATAATTATGAAATTAAGTAGATCTGGTCGTAGAGCGAGGATACATAAAAGAATTCGTAAAAGAATTAGTGGTACACCAACGTGTCCAAGAGTTTCTGTCTTTCGTAGTAATAAACAGATATCTGCCCAGTTGATAGATGATATTAATGGTGTTACTTTTGTAACAGCATCTTCTAAGGAGAATGGTATTTTTGAAAAAGGTACAAAAGTAGAACAAGCCAAAGAAGTAGGTAAATTATTTGCTGAAAAGGTTTCTGCTGCTGGACATGCAAAAGTATTATTTGATAGAAGTGGTTATTTATACCATGGTCGTGTCAAATCTTTAGCTGAAGGAGCGAGAGAAGGAGGACTAAAATTCTAATTAATAACGAACTTTGAATTTTGAATGGTCCCGAAGCTTCGGGATGCGTCAAAATTTATCCCGAGGCTTCGGGATCATTCAAAATTAAATTATAAAAGATAATGGCTAGAGATAATAGAGGTAACAATAAGGTGAAGCCAACAGAAACAGATCTTAAAGAGAAGTTAGTTAACTTGAACCGTGTTGCTAAGGTAACTAAAGGTGGTCGTACGTTTAGCTTTGCTGCTGTAGTGGTAGTAGGTGATGGTAAAGGTACAGTTGGTCATGGTTTAGGTAAGGCAAGAGATGTAGCTGAAGCAATTTCTAAAGCTGTAGATGATGCTAAAAAGAGTTTGATTAAGGTTCCAATTTTTAACGGAACTATACCTCATGCTCAAAAAGGTAAATACGGTGCAGGTAAGGTTTTTATTAAACCAGCTTCTGATGGTACAGGTGTAATTGCAGGTGGTGCAATGCGTGCTGTATTAGAAATTGCAGGTGTACATAATGTATTGGCTAAATCACAGGGTTCATCAAATCCTCATAATGTGATTAAAGCAACTATCGACGCATTAAGCAAATTGCGTTCTCCACACGAAGTAGCTCGTCAAAGAGGTATTTCTATGGGTAAACTGTTTAATGGATAGGTAGTTATTCGTTAATTGTTGCTGATTACTTATAGTTTTGTTGGTATAAATCAGCAGTACTAAATAAGTGATTAACGACCAATAACAAACAAAAATGGCTAAAGTTAAGTTAACTCAAGTTAAGAGTGTCATTCATAGAACTCAGCGTCAGAAAGACACCATGAAAGCTCTAGGTTTAAGAAAAATTAATCACAGTGTTGTAAAAGACGTCAATCCTCAAATCGCAGGAATGATTGCAAAAATCAAGCACTTAGTAACCATTGAAGAGGTTGCATAATTTTTTGACGATCTATTGTCAACTTTTATTCGGATATTATTCGAATATATTTTAGATAAGAATTTCCAATTGTGTAATTATCAATCTTAGGATTGGTAAGCAATAATAAATAACGATGGAATTACATAATTTAAAACCTGCTAAAGGTTCTACGAAGAAAGATAAGAGAATTGCTCGTGGTCAAGGTTCAGGACACGGTGGTACTGCAACTCGTGGTCACAACGGTGCAAAATCTCGTTCAGGATATAAGACAAAAAGAGGTTTTGAAGGTGGTCAAATGCCTTTGCAACGTCGTCTTCCTAAGAGAGGTTTCACAAATGTTAACAGAATAGATTATATCGCTGTAAACATTGAACGCCTACAAGCTCTTTCTGAAAAGCACAACGTTACTACTTTTGATTTAGAAACATTCACGAAATTGGGTGTTACTAAAAGTAGGGATTTAGTGAAAGTATTGAGTAGTGGTGAAATCACTGCAAACTTAAATATTACAGCACACGCTTTTTCAGCAAGTGCAAAAAGCGCAATCGAAGCGCAAGGTGGTACTGCAACTGTTTATGTAAAACCAGTAGCAGTGTAAATGAATTAAGAGTTAAAAATTAAGAATTAAGAATTTTAGCATGTCTAATAATTCTTAGTTCTTAATTCTCAATTCCTAGTTTTTAGCAAAAGCGTCTTTGTCGTAATGCAGAATATTTAGCTTATATTCACGCTCTATAAAAATTTGTATCCAAATGCCTAATCAACCCAGTTGATTGAGACACTTTTTTGTGAATATTAGCTTCTTCAAGTAAAAGAAATATGAAAAAATTTATAGAGACACTTAAGAATATTTGGACGATTAAAGAACTTAGAAATCGTATTCTTTACACACTAGCATTGCTAATGGTGTTCAGATTCGGTTCTTTTATCGTGCTGCCAGGGATCAACCCTACAGTGCTTAGTGACCTTGTTGATCGTTCAAGCGGTCAAGGACTTTTAGGTATCTTAAATGCCTTTACGGGAGGTGCATTCAATAATGCGGCTGTACTCGCTCTAGGTATCATGCCTTATATCTCTGCTTCGATTATTATCCAATTATTAGGATTTGCTGTACCATATTTTCAACGATTACAACGTAGAGAAGGAGAGGCAGGCAGAAGAAGATTAAATCAAATCACTCGTTGGCTAACAGTAGCAATTACTTTAGTTCAAGCAGGTGGTTATTTGACTTATATCAGAATGTCTTATCCAACAGCAATTATAGAAGAACTACCAACGAGTATTTTCTGGTTCTCTAATATCATCATTCTAACAGCAGGAACGATATTTTCGATGTGGTTAGGTGAGCGTATTACTGAAAAAGGGATTGGTAATGGTATCTCATTATTAATTATGATTGGTATTATTGCTTCATTACCCTCATCTCTTATAGCAGAGTTTAGTTTACGTATCGGCAGTGGCGCTGGTGGAGGTTTAATCCTTTTTGTAATTGAATTAGCGGCTTTGGTAGCAGTGGTGATGGCAACAGTAGCTCTGGTACAAGGTGTTCGTAAAATTCCTATTCAGTTTGCAAAGACAATGGTAGGAAGAGGGAACAAAGAGATGCCTGTAGCAGGTAAAAGAGATTACATTCCTGTAAAAGTGAATGCTTCTGGTGTAATGCCAATTATCTTCGCACAAGCGTTGATGTTTTTACCAGCAACTATCTTGCAATTCACGATCGATCCAACTAATCCAGACTCAGCAACATCAGGTATTATTGGAACATTGAATGATTTTACATCAGTTCCTTATAATATCATTTACTTCTTCATGGTTGTTCTCTTCACATTTGTATATACTGCATTGATTGTAAATCCGCAGCAATATTCAGAATGGTTGAAACAACAAAATGCTTTCATTCCAGGTATTAAGCCAGGTAAGAAGACAGAAGAGTTTATTGATGCAGTTACAACTAGAATAACATTACCTGGATCTATATTTTTAGGTTTTGTATCTATACTTCCTGCATTTGCAGTTCAGTTATTTGGTGCAAATATTGGATTTGCAATGTTCTTTGGTGGTACTTCTTTATTGATTATGGTCGCAGTAGTACTAGATACATTGCAACAAATCGAAAGTTACTTATTGATGCGTAAATACGATGGTTTAATTAAATCGGGACGTATCAAAGGAAGAAAAGGAGGAGCGATGCAAATTGGAGCATCTATGTAAAGCAGAAAGGATGATTCGGATCTCAAGATTTGAATCATCTTTTCATTATATATAGTGAATGATTTATTACAAAACAAACGAAGAAATAGAACTAATGCGAATGAGCAACCTGATGGTTGGTAGAACGCTCGGATTAGTAGGAGAGATGTTGAAACCAGGTGTTACTGGTGCAAGCATTGATAAGGCAGCAGAAGAATTTATTAGAGATAATAAAGGAGTGCCAGGCTTTAAAGGTTTATATGGTTTCCCATCAACTCTATGTGTTTCTTTGAATGATTGTGTTGTTCATGGCATTCCAACAAAGAAACAAGTTTTCAAAGATGGTGATATTGTTTCTGTGGATTGTGGTGTTATTCTAAATGATTTTTATGGTGATTGCGCCTATACATTTGCTGTCGGCGATGTGGATGAAGCAATCATGGAATTATTAAGAGTGACAAACGAATCACTTTACAGAGGAATTGAAAAGGCTGTAGTTGGAAAACGTCTAGGTGATATTTCTTATGCCATTCAATCTTATGCTGAAAAAGAGCATGGGTATGGAATAGTAAAGAAACTAGTTGGACACGGTGTTGGTAAGGAGTTGCACGAAGACCCAGAAGTGCCTAACTTTGGTAAACGAGGAAGAGGTATAAAACTGAAAGAAGGTTTAGTGATCGCTATCGAGCCAATGGTCAATATGGGAACTCGGGATGTGGAACAAATGAAGGATGGCTGGACTATTTTAACGAAAGATAGAAAACCGTCTGCTCACTTTGAACACTCAGTCGCTATACGAAAAGGTAAAGCAGATATTCTGAGTACACATGAATATGTTGAGGCTGCAATTAAAAATAATCCGAATCTTAAGGAAATCTCAAGAAAAAGTCAGATATTTGCAGTCCAAAACTAAGACTCGAGTAAAAGAATAATGATTTTGAAAAACATTAAACAAGTAAATCGTTGACTATTAATGATTTATTAAAAGTTTTTAGAAATCAATTTTCATATATAACTAGAATTTAAAATAAAAGATGGCGAAACAAGAGAATATAAAACAAGATGGAACTATAATAGAAGCACTTTCTAACGCTATGTTTAGAGTTAGTTTGGAAAGTGGCCATAAAATAGTTGCCACAATCTCTGGAAAAATGCGCATGAACTATATTCGTATTTTACCTGGAGATAAAGTCAAAGTTGAAATTTCTCCTTACGATTTAACAAGAGGAAGAATCTCGTATCGCTATAAATAGTAAATTTTTGAATGATTAATTGAAAATATCTTGTTTTACATTAATCATTCATTCCGATAAAAATTGGAACAAAACTAATAATCATGAAAGTTAGAGCATCGATTAAGAAGCGAAGCAGCGATTGCAAAATCGTAAGACGTAAGGGAAAACTTTACGTGATTAACAAGAAGAATCCAAGATTTAAACAACGTCAAGGTTAAAATAAATTACTATGGCTCGTATATCAGGTGTTGATTTGCCTAAGAACAAAAGAGGAGTAATCGGTTTGACATATATCTACGGTATTGGAGACACTACTGCAAAAGATATTTTGGAAAAAGCAGGTGTAGACGAAAGTGTTCGTATTAAGGATTGGACTGATGATAACATCAAACAAATTCGTAATATAATTAGTGATGATCACCAAGTTGAAGGTGCTTTACGTGGTGAAGTACAGTCAAACATCAAACGATTGATGGATATTGCTTCTTATAGAGGTATTCGTCACAGAAGAGGTCTTCCTTTAAGAGGACAAAGAACTCAGACTAATGCTAGAACTCGTAAGGGTAAGCGTAAGACTGTCGCAAACAAGAAAAAATAATTTTTGATTGTTTAATGATCGAATTGTTTTGTTACTTTAAACGATTCGAAAACAAAAATAATCTGCCTGTCAATAGACAGGTCCAAACAACTTTTCAATAAGTTTAGATATGGCAAAGCGTTCTAATAAGAAGGTTAAAAAGAGAAAAGTAAGGATTGATACGGAAGGAACAGTTTATATAAAAGCATCTTTCAACAATATCATCATCTCAGTCTGTAACAAGTCAGGTCAAGTAATTTCTTGGGCTTCTGCCGGTAAAGCTGGTTTTAGAGGTTCTAAGAAAAATACTCCTTACGCTGCTCAGATTGCTGCAACTGACTGTACTAAAGTAGCACAGGAAGCTGGTATGAAATCATGTGTTGTATATGTAAAAGGTCCTGGTTCTGGACGTGAAGCAGCTATTAGAGCTGTTCATCAAGCAGGTATTTCTGTTTTGAGAATTCATGATGTTACTCCTGTTCCTCATAATGGATGTCGTCCACCAAAGAGAAGAAGAGTATAATCAATCTTTTGTGTTGCATTATTAATATGTAACGAAACCTTATTTCAAAGAGGAGATTTGCTCCTTATCAATAATCATATTGATTCTTTAATGCTACTTAGCATCCTAGCTGAAGTATTAAAGAGAAAAAATAATAATTATGGCAAGGTATACTGGGCCACGTACGAAGAAATCAAGATCATTTGGAGAATCAATCTTCAAAGCTGTTGATAAAGCGTTTGAAAGACGTAAATATCCACCAGGACAACACGGTACTTCTACTAAAAGAAGAAAATCGGGTTCTGATTATGGTGTTCAATTAAAAGAAAAGCAAAAAGTAAAGTTTACTTATGGTTTGCTAGAACGCCAATTTAGAAACTTATTTGCAACAGCGTCTCGTAAGAAGGGTGTAACAGGTGAAGTTTTACTTCAATTGTTAGAAGCAAGATTAGACAATACAGTGTATCGTTTAGGAATTGCAACAACTCGTAGAGCTGCTCGTCAATTAGTTTCTCACAGACACATTGTAGTGAATGGTATATTAACAAATATCCCTTCTTACTCATTGCGTCCAGGAGATGTAGTATCTGTAAGAGCTAAGTCACAAGGAAATATGTCAATCGTTGAATCTGTTTCTATGAAATCTGATGTAAGAAAATTCGGATGGTTAGAATTTAATTCAGATACAATGACTGGTAAATTCATGGCTTATCCTGAAAGAGATCAAATTCAAGATAATATCAACGAACAATTAATCGTTGAGCTTTACTCTAAGTAATTTGTTCTAATATATAGAGAATTGAAAATCAATCTGTTACTTTCTTTAGAAAGGCAGTTGATTTTCAATTCTCATTTGCCGTATATGTATATGGCAGTTTGAGATTTTAGATTTAGAATTGGATTAATTTAAAATTGTATACTTAAAGTCTTAAATCCTTATTTATCCACGATAAAGTTAACCATAACATATGAGTATTTTGAATTTCCAGAGACCAGATAAGATCTTGATGCACAAAGCAACAGAATTTGAAGGTTTCTTTGAATTTAAGCCTCTTGAGCCTGGCTTCGGACAAACAGTAGGTAATTCTTTAAGAAGAGTTTTATTATCTTCTTTAGAAGGTTTTGCAATCTCAGCAGTTCGTATTGCTACTGTAGACCACGAATTCTCTACTATTAAAGGAGTCGTTCAAGATGTAGTGGATATTATCTTAAACTTAAAGCAAGTTCGTTTAAAGCAATTAATTGTTGACGAAGAGGTTTCTAGTGAGAAAATCTACTTGACAATTAGTGGTAAGGAAGAGTTCAGAGCAGGTGATATAGAAGACCATACTAACGTATTCAAGGTGATGAACCCTGAGATGTTGATTTGTGAAATGGAACCATTTGTTAATTTAGAAATGGAACTTACTATCACAAAAGGTAGAGGTTATGTGCCAGCAGAGGAAAATATGCCAAAGGATGCTCCTATCGGCGTTATTCCAATTGATGCTATCTACACACCAATCAAAAACGTTAGTTACAAGGTTTCTAATACTCGTGTTGGTCAACGTACTGATTACGAAAAATTAGGAATTGTTGTAAAAACAGACGGAACTATCCATCCAGAAGATGCAATCAAAGAGGCGGCTAGTATCTTGATACATCACTTGTTGTTGATTTCGGATGAGAACCTTATTCCTAACGAACCAACAAGACAAGAAGATAATATCGTTGACGAGCATATTTTACATATGCGTAAAATGTTGAAAACTTCTCTTGAAGATCTTGATTTATCAGTTAGAGCATACAACTGTTTGAAAGCTGCTAAAATCAACACATTAGGAGAATTAGTTCGTTTTGATACACACGAATTGTTGAAGTTTAGAAATTTTGGTAAGAAATCTTTAGTTGAAATCGAAGAGCTATTAGCTGAAAAGAATTTGACTTTCGGAATGGATTTATCTAAGTATAAACTTGACGAAGAGTAACGAATAATTGAACAAAAGAAGAAAGAACAATTGAATGTAAAGTTCTATTGTTCTTTTTATTTATTAATAAGATACAGTAACTAGAATTCTTAATTTCTAAACTAGTCCTGATTATTTAGGATTTTAGTTAGGAATTGAAAATACGGTGCTGTGATGATAACTAATTTTAAAAATGCGACATAATAAGAAATTTAATCATCTAGGACGTAAGAAAGCGCACAGAAAAGCTCTTTTAACAAACATGTCTATCTCAATAATTGAGCACAAACGTATTACTACAACTTTGGCTAAAGCTAAAGCACTAAGAGTTTTCTTAGAGCCTTTAGTAACTAGATCTAAAGACAACAGCATGCACGCTCGCCGAGTAGCATTTCGCCATTTGCAAAACAAAGAGGCTGTAAAAGAATTATTTGGACCTATTGCTGCTAAAGTAGCAAATCGCCCAGGTGGTTATTTACGTATTTTTAAAATTGGTTTTCGCCAAGGTGATAATGCTGATATGGCAATTATCGAATTTGTTGACTTCAACGAAACTATGCTTCAAGCATCAGAAGAGTCTTCTGCTAAGAAAGGTAGAACTCGTCGTAGTCGTCGTGGCAAAAAATCTACTGAAGAAACTCCTGTTGCTGAAAATGCAGTAGAAGGAACTGAAGAAAAAGTAGAAGAAACTAATGATGACGCTTAGTTATTATTATAATTAGATTCTAAAAAAGGCAATATAACCTCGTGTTATATTGCCTTTTTTTAGTTAAATCAATAATAAAAAGAAGAATTCTCTTAAAAGTATTATTTTTTTAAAAAAAAATTTAAGTTTAAGTTTTTTGCTTTAAAATATATAATATTTAACCAATAGTGTGTTTTTACAAAATATTAATAAGGTAAATAAAAGGATATTTAAAATTTATATAAAGTACTTTATACGCAATAGGTATAATATTTTATAAAAGACTTATCTCAAAAAAAAATTATTTTATACCTTTACGCATGGAAATAAACAATCTACACGACAGCAAGTTTCTAGGCGAAGGACTAACATTCGATGATGTCCTTTTAGTGCCAGCCTATTCTGAGGTTCTTCCAAGAGAAGTTAGTACACAGACGCAGTTTACTCGTAACATCAAAATTAATATTCCGATAGTTTCAGCAGCAATGGACACGGTGACTGACAGTCGTTTGGCGATAGCATTAGCACGTCAAGGCGGCATTGGTATCATCCATAAGAACATGACTATTGCGCAGCAAGCAGAGCAAGTTCGTAATGTAAAGCGTTCTGAAAGCGGAATGATTATCGATCCAGTGACACTTGAAAAAGATGCGTTGATTGGCGATGCCTTAGGGTTGATGAAGCGTTACAAAATTGGCGGTATTCCTATTGTTGATGATAATAGTCACTTGATTGGTATTTTAACTAATCGAGATTTACGATTTGAACGTAATTTAAGCCGTCCTGTTACGGATTTAATGACATCAAAAGATTTAATAACTGCGCCAATTGGAACGAACTTAGAACAAGCTAGTGATATTCTACAGGAATTCCGAATTGAAAAGTTACCAATCGTAGACAAGAACAACAAGTTAGTTGGGTTAATCACTTATAAGGACATCATGAAAGTCCAAGATTATCCGAATGCTTGTAAAGACGATTACGGTCGTTTGGTAGTAGGTGCAGCAGTTGGTGTAACTCAAGATATGCTAGAGCGTGTAGAAGCTTTGGTAAATGTTGCTGTAGATGTTATTTGCTTAGATACCGCTCACGGTCATTCTAAAGGTGTCTTAGACGCTATTAGATTGGTGAAGAAAAATTACCCTGGTCTTGAAGTAGTTGGCGGTAACGTCGCAACAGAAGCAGGTGCGAGAGCATTAGTAGAAGCTGGTGCTGACGGTGTAAAAGTTGGTGTAGGACCTGGTAGTATTTGCACGACGAGAATTGTTGCAGGTGTTGGTGTTCCTCAATTGACTGCTATTTTCAATGCTGCAAAAGGTGTTGCAGGTACTGGTGTCCCAATTATTGGTGATGGTGGAATTCGTTATACGGGTGATATTGTAAAGGCACTTGCTGCTGGTGCAAGCACGATTATGGCAGGTTCTTTATTCGCAGGTGTGGAAGAAGCTCCTGGTGAAACCGTTATTTTTGAAGGTCGTAAGTTTAAAATATATCGTGGAATGGGTTCGCTCGGCGCAATGGAGCAAGGCTCAAAAGATCGCTATTTTCAAGATGTAGAAGATGATATTAAGAAATTAGTACCAGAAGGAATCGAAGGTCGTGTACCGTTTAAAGGAACTTTAGCAGAAGTGATGGTTCAATATATCGGTGGTCTTCGTGCTGGAATGGGTTATTGTGGCGCAGCTACGATTACTGAATTAGGAAAAGCTCAGTTTACAAGAATGTCTGCGGCAGGTATTTATGAATCTCATCCACATGATGTTTATATTACTAAAGAATCGCCTAATTATAGTCGAAAATAATTTATAATTAATTATTCTGACGAGAGGAGAGAGGTTATCAATATTTTAATATTGGTTACCTCTTTTTTTATATTTGTTTAGTGTTGAAAGAATACTGAGTGATGAAATCAATGCAAAGTAATTTCATTCCAAATTATCTGACTCATCGACCTCCTCTATTCTATCCATATAAAAAAAGAAAGCCGTCCAGCAAACAGTTGAAAATAAGACAACCGCAAAAGCAGCATTAAAATCTATCGTATTGCTACTATAATTCCAATCCTTATTAGCAATACCATTTGCATCGTTTGAAAATTGTAATAACGTCTGATTAAAACTAAAAATGCTATTCAGTAGCAGCATAGAAAGAATAAGCGCAAAATTACGGCTAGTACGAACAAATCTAAAGAGAAATAAAAGCGGAATCAGAATGATGAAAATATTGCCTAGCATATCTACAGGCTCGATAAGAGCAACTTCTCTAAAAACAAAACCAAATTGCATCGGAGGAAAAGAAGGTGAATGTATAAGACCAATCTTTATAAATAGCGCAAAAAAGCTATAAATTGCAATAAGCAAATTATTAAACTGCCAATGCTTGTCTAGTTTAAAGTCAATCCCTTTTAAACCTTCCAAAAACATTAACAAGAAAACAATTGAAATATAGGCAATCA
>CAZMEH010001021.1:0-3683 GCA_964564885.1 uncultured Saprospiraceae bacterium
CTAAGTTATTTGCTTTTTCTAAACTCAAAATTTATGACTATTTGATTATCGAATATATTGACAATATACTATTACAGAATAGTAACTCCTAATTTGGCTTTATCTATTGCCAGATGCTAAACAGGTTGGACGGGAATTAAATAAATTGAGCTGTCAGACGACTTAAAGTCGTCTGACAGCTAGGTTTTAACCCAAAATCTCTATTTTCGTCTATCCTGTTTAGCACCTGGCAATAAATTTTAACAATCCAAATTAGGAATTTACGATTTATGACTTGCAATATGCTTGCAGCGGGCAAGTCGTAAATCGTGAATATATTAAATCGCTTCCGAAGGCATTTTTCTATCTACCTTTCTAATCATTCCACGCAATACTTTACCATTTCCACCAACTTCTACAAATGACTCAGCGCCATCAGCGATCATATTTTGAACCGTTTGAGTCCAACGAACAGGAGAAGTCAACTGAGCAATCAAATTAGTTTTAATCACTTCTGCATCAGTAGTTGGCTTTGCGTCAACATTTTGATAAACAGGACAAGTCGGCGTTGCAAAAGTAGTTGCTTCAATCGCTGCTTGCAAACTTTCACGAGCAGGTTCCATCAAAGGCGAGTGAAACGCACCACCTACTTGTAAAACTAAAGCCCTTCTTGCACCAGCTTCTTTGAATTTTTCTACTGCTATTTCAATTCCTTTTACAGAACCAGAAATCACTAATTGTCCTGGGCAATTATAATTTGCAGGAACAACCACTTCTTCTGTAATACTTGCACAAATTTCCTCAACTACCGCATCATCCAAACCGAGAATGGCAGCCATCGTACTTTCTTGAATTTCACAAGCTGCTTGCATTGCCATTGCTCTTTGCTGCACTAGCTTCAAACCGCTTTCAAAATCCAGTGTACCAGCAGCAACCAAAGCAGAAAATTCTCCTAAAGAATGACCTGCAACTGCATCTGGACTGAATGTCTCCGCATTCATTTTAGCTCTAGCAATCGAATGTAAAAAGATAGCAGGCTGAGTGATTTTAGTTTGCTTCAAATCCTCTGCGCTACCGTTAAACATCACGTCTGTTAGACTATAACCCAATACTTCGTTGGCTTTGTCCATCAATTCTTTAGCAATATCAGAACTTTCATACATGTCCTTGCCCATTCCTTCAAACTGCGAACCTTGCCCTGGAAATACATATGCTTTCATAACAAAAAAATTATTAAATAATTAAAAATCAAGGCGTCGAACACTTTTGAAGCGTCCGACGCCTGAATTAACTATTTATTTTATCAAATTTAAAAATTCATTTCTAGTTTCTGCCTACTCAAAATCGTAAACTACTCACTAATTATTCCTCACCGTAATACTCAACATATATATTTTCGGTTTCTTTTATCTTGATACAATGAAGCTGGCAGCCATTTAAGTGTGACCTTAATTCATTCCAAACTACAATTGCCAAGTTTTCCGTCGTTGGCTGTAGACCTTTTGGAAAGAAAGGTACATCCAAATTTAGGTTTGAATGATCTAAGTAATCTGTGATAACCTTCTCTGTGATATCTTTCAGATTTTTAGCATCCATCACAAAACCCGTATATGGATCGGGCTGACCTTTCACCGTAACGAATAATTCGTAATTGTGTCCATGCCAATTCTTATTAGAACATTTTCCAAAAACTTCTTTGTTCTTTTCTTCACTCCATTCATCAACCCACAACTTATGTGCAGCGTTAAATGTCAATCTTCTCGTTAGATATACCGTCATCTGATTAATCTTGTTTGAGAATCGATAAACTCATCTCTTCCGTGTTTGGTTTCAAAACTGACTGCAAAAGTAATAATTTGTGAGTAGATGTTTGCAATTTGTATAAAAGTAAAGCGTTTGTCTTTTTTAAATAACGAATATTCAAGATTATTTCCAAATACTTTCCAAGTCATAAAACGTAAAACCTTTTAACTCTACGCCGCCTGCACCGTCCGAGAAAACATTAATTTGAATAAAATCTTCTGTTGGGAAGAAAACATCCGTCATTACTGTCATTCCATCATCTGTAAATATCTCCGCAGACGAAACATCAAAATAGCAATGTAACTTAATTCTATTTCCTGTTGTTTTTCGTGGTGCTAAATGAACTCTAGGAGCGAATTTTTCCGAAAAGTCCGTTTTTCCTGTATTTATACGATTACTAAAATAATGATTCGTTGCTGCATCAAAACCAACTCGATACGTTTCTTGACTAGCACTTTTTAATTCTATTCCAAAGTTTGCTTGGCTACCTTCGGGAATTTCAAATTCTGCAAATACCTCCGCAGTACCTGTTCCTTGATTCATGACCAACTTAGAGTTTTGTAAAAACCCATAATTTGCTCTGTCAACTGCTACTTTTTTTCTTCGCAGTGCTTCCAATTCTTGTATCGATTTTGAGACCAAACGCAAACCATCATCCGTGTTTTTTAGAGAAAGTTCTCTAGGAATGGTCATTGCACTTCTCCAAACCGTAGTTGGCACAACTTCCGCATAATCCCAATTACTCATCCAACCTAGAAAAAGTCTTCGTCCATCTTCCGTTGGAATATCAGACCAAGTGACACCAGCGTAATTGTCTCGACCGTAATCAGCCCAAAGCGTCGTTTCTTTAGTGTTTGCACTCGTAAAGGTTTTTCCATCAAAATCACCAACAAAATACTGCGTTCCAGAACCGCCATTTGGCGCAGTTTCTTGACCACTATTTCCAACACTCAATAGCATAACCCATTTCGTTGCCTCCGCTCCTTCTATTTTCAATTCAAATAAATCTGGGCATTCCAACGGAAAAGCATCGACGCTAAAACCTTCGCCAAATTCACTTTGCAAAGTCCAAGATTTCAAATCATTTGAGTTATAAATACGAAGTCTATCGCCACAAGCCAATACCATCACCCATTTTTTGCTGTCCTTATGCCAAAAGACTTTTGGATCTCGGAAATCTTTCATTTTTTCCGTATTTGAAATAATTGGATTTCGATCATGTTTCGTCCACGTTCGTCCTTTATCATTACTATAAGCAATGCCTTGAGATTGAAAATCATTCGTTCCTGCCTCCTCTCCTTCTGTCAAATGATACGTATAAATGGCTATCATCGGCGGTTTCCCATCTTTTCCAAAACCAGAAGTATTTTTCCAATCAATCACCGCACTACCAGAGAAAATATAACCTAAACTATCAGGTTCTAAGGCAATCGGCAAATGTTCCCAATGCACCAAATCAGTACTAATAGCGTGCGCCCAATGCATTGCGCCCGAAATATTGCTATCTGGAGAATGTTGATAAAACAAATGATATTCGCCTTCGTAATAAACCATTCCATTCGGATCGTTCATCCAATTTTCTTTTGGCGAAAAATGAAATTGCGGTCTATGCTGTTCTTTATATGGTTCAACAATTATAGGAATTTCCTCCTCTGCTGTTCCACAAGATAGGTTGATCATCACAATGGCTACTATTGCGACGATATTTATTAATTTCCAGTTCATTTTTTATATTTTTAATAGAATGCAAATTTATTCATTAAGGTTGTCAATAACGTGAAAAGAGATAGAAAACTAGTTTCTATCTCTTTTTACATCGTTAAGCGTAGTAGAAAATAGCTTTACATGATAAAGACTACAAGCATACTATGATTTTTTTTGCATTTAAACAACTTCAATAA
>CAZMEH010001022.1:0-5086 GCA_964564885.1 uncultured Saprospiraceae bacterium
ACTGTCAACTATTTACTGCCTACTGCACTAGCTTTCATCAAACCATTCAATAGCCAATTAGCCAATGCTTGACGATTTCCTTCTTTTAAAAATCGTTGTTGATCCAGTTTATTTTTAATATTTCCCAATTCAATATAAGCCGTTGTTGTTTTCATTTCTCGAAGCACAAACAAATCCCTGCTTTTGACGGTTCCTGTGTAATTTCTATTTTTCTGATGTTTTCCATACTCCGCTTTAATCGCTTGTTGAAGCGTAGTCGCAAATTTTTTCCCAGCTTTCTTATTTGGATGATAATAGAAAAACAAATCAATCCGCTTATTTACGGTACGAGAATCTATATGAATAGCCAACGTTTTTTGATTGTCATCACTCACGCCACGTTTTTTATGGTAAGCATAAAGTTTATTAACGGCATCCGAACGCTGTTGCAATCTCTTTTTTTGCTCTGGTGGAATTTTAGAAGTTCTATAACAATATTCGTCTTTATCGTGTTTCAGTTGCGAACCTCCACGGATTCCATCATTTGGATCTCGAATAATCATATAAGCCGTAGCACCGTGTGAAATCAAATTTCTAGTTAATCGCAATGCAATATCATATGCATATTCATCTTCACACATTTTCCAGCCTTTCGTTCTATCGACTGCACCTGGATCTGGTCCACCGTGACCACTTACAATATAAAAAACCTTTCCTTTTAGCTTATTGCTTTGCAATGGTACGTACTGATATTCAGAACCAAAAATTGGAAAAACTCGACCTTTAGCGGTAGAACTTATTTCTTCATTCTTGTATATTTTTTTGCATTCCACCTCGTGTTGCGGCACCCAAAGTATTTTTTGACCTGTTCTATAATCTTCTTTTCTTATCTTCTTATGAAACAGTGCTTCATTATATTTTTGAATGCGCTTAGCTTGCTCATAATCTGTAATTCCAATAGTTGTACGAATACTTTTGCTATTGTATTTATAAACCTTGATCGGTAGCTTATAAATAGCGTTGGCAAGAATCTTATTCGATTTAAGGTTATTAATAGATTTGAATTTCAATTTGTTGCAAGGATATTTTTTTAGTAAATAACGCTCCATCAGCATGTTAATATGTTCACCTGATTTAACTTTTACTGTTAAATGATCTTGACCCAATAAAGAAAGTTGAATAGTAAAGAGCAGAATAAAAATTGCTAGTAATGATTTGTTTGTGCAGCCTAAATTTATCATAGTTTTTATTAAAAGAACGATAAAATGGTTAATGATTATTGTTAATCACTTGTAGAAAAATAAGTAGTTGGCAGTATTTAGTAGTAGTAACCAGACATATAAAATGCTGTAAAACAGTACTTTAGGCTATAATTGTTGTTATAACTTTTTTAAAGGCTATTATTAAAGCATTTTTTAAAATGTTCAAATAAGATACTGCTACTACTGTTTTCTTACTTAGGAACATAAAAAATGCTGACATAATAAGTATGTCAGCACTCTAATATTGTGGTAAATCTTAAAGTAATATAATTTGTATTGTATTGTATTGTATTGTATTTTGTTTATTTTAGTCAACTAAACTGAACTATTTCATGTATTTACTATCTTTATACAAGTCCCAAATGGTATCTAAGTAAAAATCATTTAAGACCGCATTCATTGGTGTAGTCGAATTTAATGCAATGTTAGAACAGTAATCAATAACCGTTTTATTAGACTTGACCAATTCAAGTATCTTCCGATCCTTTTTCTTTAATTTAATTTTTTGTCCACTATTTTCCATAAAACGTAAACCCATTACACCGTAGCATTGAATAGAAGGATTCATTGATTTTGTCCAAGTGACTAAAGTTTCTTGATCACCTTTTTTGATTAGATCAAACATTTTTAAGCCTTTTTCTGGAATAACTCCATCCCATCCGCAACCTGTTCCAAAAACAAAGTTAGTCAATGGTGACATATCTTCGTTCCCTAAATCAATCTCAACATCATATGCTACTTCGTGTTCCTCAACATATGTTTTAAATGAAGTATGATACTGTTGAAACACACCTTCTTCACTCCCTGATTTTACACCAGAAACTCCTACATTCGAATAAAGGATTTCTTCATTTTCAATATCAACTAAAAGCGTATAGTCAAACCAAGTAGTTGAAAAGGATAATTTTTGGAAATCATTGTATTCTCTAATATAATAGATTGAACCACCATCCACTTTCTTGTCATTAAAGAATTTATCTTTATCAACATCGATGAAGGCAAATAAATCTGTTATTGTCATCCCATCTATTCCTAAAAATAAATTGTGTTCAATTTTTTTAAGTTCTCCTGGTTGAGCAATTAATACAGAACAAAACAATATAGCTATTAGAGTAGTTGTTAAAGTTTTCATGTTCCTAGAATGTTAATAGTTCGCGTTAATTAAGAAAGTAGTTAGTTAGTTAATGTGTGTTATTGTTTTTATCCTATTAGCAAATATAATATATCAAAGCATCAATTCAAAATTCAGGCAAAAAAAAACCGCCTTAAATTAATCATATATAATTCTACTGTTACATAGTAAAAATTAAAAATAATTAATAATTATGAATATAAAGCTTTATATATCAAATTTTTACACATTAAGACATTAATATATAGTATTTTTATGTGACACTTTTTTTAGCCAAAAAAACTGATATTTTTAAGGAAAAATGCGAGAAATTAATTTTTTTAAGACAAAAGCAGCCCATATTGAAATAATCATGCCAAAAAATAAACTCGTTTAAATAACAACAAATTAAGTTATTTAAACAATTAAGCATAATATCTAATTATTCCAGCCTTTAAGAAATGATGTGATTAATTCCGATTTTTGTCAGTAGATATATTATTACATCCAATAAATCAAAACCATTCATGAATTTAAGAAACGCACTAATTACCGCTCTTTCGCTTCTATCGTTTAGTCTTTTTGCACAAAACGACGCTTATCATGATACACTGATTAGTCAATTGCAAAGTAATTATAGCTTAACTGGCAGTAATTGGGTTTTGACACCAAATGAAAATACTAATGCTAATAATGCGATTAGTTATGGGCAGACGACTACGCAAAACACTGTTACAGGTCAGGATTTTACACAAGCTATCAATTTAGATATTGCCGCAGCTGGAAACGCACAATGGGACGCTGGTTATTATATTCCTAATCTGAATACCGTACAGCAGGGCGATAGAGTTTTGGCGGTCTTGTGGCTTCGAACCGTTTCTGTTCCGCTTGCTGCGCCAGGCAAGTTGACCGTTTTTGCAGAAAATTCAACGACTTATCACAAGGAATTTGAATTAACCATTAGTCCAACTTCGCAATGGCAACAATATATTATACCATTTGAATCTAGTGATACCTATAATACTGGTACGCTCAATTTTGGTTTTCATCTGGCTTTTCAAGAACAAATCTTAGAAGTTGGCGGCATGGCTTTGGTTAATTACGGAACAAGCGTTCCTTTTAGTAGCTTACCGCAACAACTAAATATTGAAAACTACATTGGCTCAGAACCTAATGCTCCTTGGCGTGCTACTGCCGATAGCCGAATTGAACAGCACCGAAAGGCAAATATGCAAATACAGGTAATCGACGGTCAAGGCAATTCTATTAATAATGCAAATGTTAGAGTTGAAATGATTAGACATCAATTTGCTTTTGGTTCTGCGATTGTTTCTCGAAACTTAGCAAACAATTCTAATTTCAATTCAACTTACCAAAACAGAATTTTAGATTTGGATGGAAATGGTCACGGTTTCAATTGGGTTGTATTTGAAAATGCGCTCAAATGGGATGCATGGGAAGAAAACTGGGCAGGAACAAATACAGAAACTACAAA
The DNA here is from genome assembly GCA_964564885.1 of uncultured Saprospiraceae bacterium. Lineage (GTDB taxonomy): Bacteria > Bacteroidota > Bacteroidia > Chitinophagales > Saprospiraceae > CAKZLL01. The sequence continues at coordinate 3,848 of CAZMEH010001022.1, forward strand.
TGCGGTACAATGGTTAGCGAATAATGATATTGAAATCAGAGGTCATAATCTAGTTTGGGGCAGGTGGTCATCACTTCCTAATGATATGCAAACGAATGCCAACAATCCAACTTATTTAAAAAATAGGATTGATACAAGGCTTTCTTCCATGCTAAATTATCAAGGTATTAGTGAATATGTCAAAGAATGGGATGTGTTGAATGAAATCGTTCATGAGCGAGATTTGGAAATGGCATTTCAAGGAACAACGAATTATACAACAGGTCGAGAATTGTACACCGAGATATTCAATCAGACAAAAACCGAAGACCCAGCGGTCATTTCTTATATTAACGATTATAATGTATTAAACTTTGGTTCAACTCAAGGTGGCGATTATTTGACTTATAAAAGTATGTTGCAAGAAATCATTGACGATGGCGGTTCGGTTGATGGCGTTGGTTTTCAAGCACACATGGGTAGTGCGTTGATTAGTCCAGATTCGATTTATGCTATTTTAGACGATTGCTATCAGACCTTTGGAAAAGATATCAAAATCACAGAATATGATCAATCTGATCTTATTCCAGACACTTTAGCAGCAAAATATACTGGTGATTTTTTAAAGATATTATTTAGTCATCCTGCGGCTAATGGCTTCTTAACTTGGGGCTTTTGGGATGGCGCACATTGGCAAGGCAACGCACCTTTCTTTTATCAAGATTGGACGCCAAAACCAACTTTAACGACTTTCAATGAGTTGGTTTTTAATCAATGGTGGACTGATTCTACATTGACTACTGACGCAAGTGGAAATTTAACGATTAGAGGTTTCAAAGGTGATTATAAAATTACAGCGACCGTTGGCGGAATAGATGTGATTGCTAACTTGACTTTAAACGATGATTTGAATACAGTTATTCAACTGTTTCCAGTGAATACGCAGGAAACATTATCTGCTACTGCGATTAAAGTATTCCCAAATCCTATTCAAGGTTTCTTGAATATCGAAATGCCTTATGATGCAAATTGGAAGATTTCATTAATGGATGAACAAGGAAAACAAGTTTTTGAACAATCATTCAATGGAAAAATACAGTTTTATAATATTCAGCAATTAGCGGCTGGTCATTATTTTATGAATATAACTGATGGTGAGCAGAAAGTGACAAAGAAGATTGTTGTTTTAAAATAAATAATATGTCTGTAGGGTAACGGCATGCCGTTACCCTACAGACATATTATTTACAATTCCACAAT
>CAZMEH010001023.1:0-3214 GCA_964564885.1 uncultured Saprospiraceae bacterium
AACAATTGATAACCACCATCATACTACTGTACATTTTTTTAGAAGAGAGAAGAGAGAGCAGAGAAAAGAGATTTTTTTCATGTTTTTTTTCATTGATAATCAATGAATTAGAAGTTTCAGTTTTTGTCCCTGTTCTCTCTTCTCTGCTCTCTTTTCTAAAATGTACAGCAGTGTGATTTTTTATACATTTTTTCAACCAAAAATTGCAACAGTCAAAAAAATCTTGTAAATTAGTATTTTTATACTAATAATGCATCTGTATGCAAATAATAGCTATTTTGAGTACTTCTTAAAATGCATTCAACCATTCAACAATCATTTTTACACATAATAAGATAAAATTAAAAACACATGGCTAATCAATATATGAGCATGGAAACGCTTAGGTTTATGTTGTACAATGTACACAATACCGAAGCATTATTTGATAGAGAACGTTTTCAAGATTACGATAAAGAAACGGTTGATATTTATTTGGATTCTATTAAAGACTTTTCAGATAAAGAGCTTTTCCCATACATCAAAGAGATGGACGAAAAGCCTTCTTACTGGAAAGACGGAACTATTTACGTACATCCTCAGTTCGAGAAACTTCTTCCGATGGCTGGTGAGATGGGTTTAGTTGGCGGTGGTTTCGATTACGAAGATGGTGGTTTACAATTGCCTGCAACAGTGATAAATGCTGCGGGTTTCATTATGGATGCTGCAAATAATCACGTTCCTGGTTACTTTGGTTTGACTGCTGGTGCTGCTCACTTATTGATTTCCTACGCTTCGGAAGAAATCAAAAAGACGTATTTACCAAACATGATAGCGATGAAATGGGGCGGTTCAATGTGCTTGACAGAACCTGGCGCAGGAAGTTCTATGAATGGCGTTAAGTCAACGGCTGAGGCAGTTGGTGATGGTCGTTATAAAATCAAAGGTCAAAAAATCTTTATCTCTTGTGGCGATTACAACTATGTAGATAATGTAGTTCACTTGGTTTTGGCTCGCCTTGAAGGTGCTCCAGAAGGTACAAAAGGCATTTCTATGTTCTGTGTACCTAAGAAGAGGGTAGAAGCAAACGGTGATTTGACTTATAATAATGTATATACTGCTGGTGAATTCGAGAAATTGGGTCAACGTGGATATTGTACAACACACCTTGTTTTCGGTGAAGACGGTGACTCTTATGGTTGGTTAGTTGGTGAAGAAAATCAAGGTTTGAAATGTATGTTTCAAATGATGAACGAAGCTCGTATCGGTACGGGTCGTTCTGGAGCTGCTATTGCTTCGGCTGCTTATTATGCTTCTTTGCAATATGCTAACGAGCGTAAACAAGGTCGTAAATTGACTAGTACTGCTAAGCCAGAAGCGGTCAACAATTCTACTACTATTATTGAACATGCTGATGTTCGTAGAATGCTTTTAGCACAAAAAGCGGTGGTTGAAGGTTCTTTGAGTTTGATTGCTGAAACTAGTATTTTAGCTGATATTGAGCATACAAGTACTGGCGAAGAAAAAGAAAATGCACATTTATTGTTGGAATTATTGACACCTATGGTCAAAACTTATCCTGCTGAAAAAGGTCGTGAATCTGTGGATAACGGTTTACAAATCCTTGGTGGCTATGGTTTTACAATGGATTTCATCTTACAGCAATACTTGAGAGATATTCGTATTATCGCTATCTATGAAGGAACTACTGGTATTCAATCGCTTGACTTACTAGGTCGTAAAATGACGATGAAAAACGGTAAAGCGTTACAATTGTTAGCGGCTAGAATTCAAGAAGATATTGCAGCGGCTTCAACTTATGATGATTTGAAACCTTACGCACAGACTTTGGGCAAAAACCTACTGATGGCGCAAGAAACACTTGCATTCCTTATGCCATTTGCGATGAAAGGTGAATTTGAACGTTTCCTTTCGGATGCGACTATTTTCATGGATTTCTTTAGTACGATTACTATCGGATGGCAATGGTTAAAGATTGCAACTGCTGCAAAACAAGCATTAGTTACTGGTAAAACAGAATACGCTGCGGATTTCTATGAAAGTAAAGTTCACACGATGCGTTTCTTCTATAAGTACGAAATGACTAAAACTAAATCATTGTCCAAGATTATTATGAGCGATGATGTTTTAACTGTTTCAACACAAGAAGTAGCATTTGCTTAAAATCAGTTTTTTTGAGTAAACGACAAACTAATAGTCTCGATATTTCGGGAACTGTTAGTCGAATCAATTTTTATAGAAAAAGCCTAATGGAAATTTCCATTAGGCTTTTTTTTATAGGTGTTGAAAGGCTGCAAGGAACTAGATTCTGAAAAAGTTCCAAAAAAACTTGCTTTTAACTTACCCTTAGCTTATACAGTTATTTTTTGATAAAATCAAGGCATTTTAAAAAAAAATGAAACTTTTTAAAAACCTACTCGTAATACACTACAACAAAACACTTAAAACTCAAATTAAAGCAAACCTAATATAATTATATGAGGCAATTAAAAATTACTAACAAAATTACGGCTCGGGAGAGTTTAGCACTAGATAAATACTTAAATGATATTGGTAAAATTCCAATGTTAACCGCTGATGATGAAGCGATGTTAGCACGAAAAATTAGAGCTGGTGATCATGATGCTTTAGAACGATTGACAAAATCTAATTTGAGGTTTGTTGTCTCTGTAGCAAAACAATATCAAAATCAAGGGCTTTCTCTTAGTGATCTTATCAATGAAGGAAATGTAGGCTTAATGAAAGCTGGACGCCGTTTTGATGAAACGAAAGGTTTCAAATTTATCTCTTATGCAGTTTGGTGGATTCGTCAAGCTATCTTGCAAGCAATTGTAGAATATTCAAGAATTGTTCGTTTACCATTAAATAAGGTTGGCTCATACAACAAGGTAAACGAAGCGTTCATGACTTTTGTACAAGAGTTTGAGCGTGAACCAACACACGAAGAATTAGGTGAAGTACTTGGTATGACTTCAAAAGAAGTTAGAAACATGTTGAAAGGCAGCGGTAAGCACCTTTCTGTTGATGCACCTATCGGAGGTGGCGAAGAAAGCGATGCTACGATGCTTGATTTAATGATAAACAATGATCAGGTTCGTCCAGACACAAGATTAATCAATGAGTCATTAAAGAAAGAAGTTGACGAAGGTTTACAAATATTGTCTCCTAGAGAAATAGAGGTTTTGTCTAGTTACTACGGTTTGAATGATAAAAA
>CAZMEH010001024.1:0-5344 GCA_964564885.1 uncultured Saprospiraceae bacterium
CCTAATACCTAATACCTAATACCTAATACCTAATACCTAATACCTAATACCTAATACCTAATACCTAATACCTAATCTAGTTTTTATGCTCACAGGTATCTCCTTGACATTTTCCATACAAATTCAAAGAATGATGTGTAATTTGAAATTCTAATAAATCACCCATCATAGACTTAATCTGTTGAATACGAGGATCGCAAAATTCTAACACTTTGCTACAATCGACACAAATCAAATGGTCATGTTGTTTAAAACCATAAGACTTCTCGTATTGAGCTAAGTTTTTACCAAATTGATGTTTGGTCACTAAATCACACGACACAAGCAAGTCCAACGTGTTATAAACAGTTGCACGACTCACCCGATAATTTTGATTTTTCATGTGAATATAAAGTGCTTCTGCATCAAAATGATCTTCTCTTCTGTATATTTCTTCTAAAATAGCAAAACGCTCAGGTGTTTTACGCAAACGATTTTGCTCTAAATGACGAGAAAAAATATTAACAACTTCTTTTATAGTATTTTCTATCGAATGATTTCCTTCTGTTAATGCCATTATTTTTTGTTTTTTGAAAATGCTCTTACAATTAGAACCGTTTCCACAACTTTAATCTACAAAAATATAACAATATCTCATAACTAAAGTTTTAATACTAGATCAAATATTGAAATGATCTTTAATCGGTGTACTTTGTTCATTCTACTTCATTCTTACAACCGAATTTACACCATTTTCTTTCTTTAGAGTTCTAATGGCAAAATCCAGTTGGTCAACGTTATTTACCAAAACCGTAATTCTACCTTCATAAAACCCTGCACTACCAGTCATTGAAATAGAGCGCATGTTAAGCCTTAGCTTACTAGTAATTGTATTCGTCAATTGCTGTACAACGCCAATTGCATCAATTCCAATAATTTTTAATTCTGCAACAAATGATGAATTTTGTGCGTCCCGCCACTCTGCACGCATAATACGATAACCGTAATTAGCCATCATATCAGTAGAGTTAGGGCAACTAGTTCTATGAATTCGTACACCATCGCCTGTAGATGCGAAAGCAAAAATTTCATCACCTTGTACAGGATGACAACATTGAGCAATAGTATAAGCGAATTTACTAGCATCTTCACCATTAATCAACAACTTAGGCGGCATTTTCTTAGAACGACCATCCTTTGTAATACTAATAGTAGGTCTCTTAATAATGGTTTCAGCTATTTTTTTAACAACCAATGTCGCATTTACTATATCAAATTCTTTAATTTTATTACTATAATTCTTATTCTGCGAAATTTGATAAAATAGTTCAACCCTTGAAGGCAGCTTTAATTTTTGAACCAGAAAATCAAGATTTTCATCATTCCAATTCAAGTTCAAAGACTTAAACTTTCGCATTAATGCTTCTTTTCCAAACTGTCCAGCTTCCCGTTTTTCTTCCTTCATCGCTGAACGAATACAACTTTTCGCATTACTCGTTACTACGAAATTTAGCCAAGCCTCGTTTGGTTTTTGAGTTTTAGAAGTATTAATATTGATTTTATCGCCATTCTGTAACTTATAGTTCAACGGAACTAATCGACCGTTTACTTTCGCAGACGTACAATGATAACCAACCTGAGTATGCACATCAAAAGCAAAATCAAGCGGTGTAGAATCTTTAGGAAAGATTCTCATATCACCTTTAGGCGTATAAACAAAGACTTCTTTTGCAAAAAGGTTAGCTTTGAAATCATTAATAAATTGAACCGCATCGTCACTCGGACTATCCAAAATTTCACGGATACTATTAATCCAATGGTCAAATACATTCTCAGAATAAATATCCTTATATTTCCAATGCGCAGCAAAACCTTTTTCTGCGATTTCGTCCATTCTTTCTGTCCGAATTTGAACTTCTATAAAACGTCCTCCTGGCCCAACAACAGTGGTGTGTAACGATTCATAACCATTAGATTTAGGTGTAGAAATCCAATCTTTCAATCGTTCAGGAATAGGTTTGTACGTGTCCGTAACAACAGAATAGACTTTCCAACAATCAAATTTTTCCTTATTAATAGGCGTATCAATGATAATACGAACCGCAAATAAATCATAAATCTGTTCAAATGGTATTTTTTTATTTTGGATTTTTCTCCAAACAGAAGAAATTGCCTTAGGTCTACCTAGCACCCGATATTTCCCTTCAAGCTTTTCAATTTTATTTAATTTCTCTTTTAGCGGCTTTATAAAGGAATTAATATATCGTTGACGTTGCGCTTTAGTTTGAGCAAGCTTATTTGCAATCATTTTAAAATTCTCATAATCCGTCACCTTCATGCACATATCCTGAAACTCCGTCTTCATATTATAAAGACCAAGGCGATGTGCTAAAGGCGCATATATAAAAACTGTTTCAGATGCAATTTTGAGTTGTTTGTGGATCGGCATTGAGCCAATAGTTCGCATATTATGCAATCTATCCGCCATTTTAATCAGCACCACACGAACATCTTGCGTCAGCGTTTTGAGTATTTTTTTGAAATTCTCTGCCTGCGGACTATCTTTTGCAAACGCTTTATCCAATTTTGTCAATCCGTCAACAATCCTAGCTATTTTTTTTCCAAACTGGCTTTCTATCTCTTCCAAAGTCACCGTCGTATCTTCCACAACGTCATGAAGCAATGCACTAATCACAGCCGTAGGTCCTAAGCCAATCTCATCCACACAAATTCGGGCAACCTCTATCGGATGTAAAATATAAGGCTCACCAGACTTTCGTCTTTGACGTTGATGTGCCTCAACCGCCAACTCAAACGCTTGACGAATATTCTTACTATCATCACCTTTCATCACGACGCCACGAAGCAGTTTTCGATAATCTCGTGCTATTTGCTTTTTATCTTCTGCGGTATAAACTAATTCCTGAGCTGTTACTTCCATACAATCTAATGTAAAGGCTACCGATAGCTATCGGTATTAGCTGCCTGATTCTACATTTAATTAAAATTCTTAATCGACCTACTATAAAGGTAATAATTTTATAAAAACAAAACCAATAAATCAATGTGTGATATAAATTTAAGAATATGCAAAAAAATAATAAAATACTACAGTTTGCTTTTCATGCCTTTCTAAGGCTTTAAAGGGCTTAATTGCTGAATTAGGAAGCTTTTTTTTCTATAAAAACAAGCAATCTAAAAAAAATAGGCATAAATTTTTTGCGATTTATTTTAAAATTAAAAAAAGGAATGTATATTTGCACCCGCTAAGCCGTTATGGTGTAAGCAAAGTTCTTTAAATATCATTTAATTATTCTACTTAGTTAAATGAAGCAAATTGCGGGTGTGGTGAAATTGGTAGACACGCTAGACTTAGGATCTAGTGCCGCAAGGTGTGTGGGTTCAAGTCCCTCCACCCGTACATATTTTTATATTGTGAAAGCAATAATAGTTTTATTTTGAATAACTTTTGACAAGGTCACATAAATTCAAAATAATTTCGAGGAATATTAAAACCAATTAACAAGTCATGGTTTTAATATTCCTTTTTTTTATTTAATTAAAGGTTAAACTATATTTTTTGATAGTTTTATTTGAATAAGATTTATCAAAGAAATAAAATTAATAATATGCCAACGTTAGAAAGAGAAGATTTAGATGGTGTAAATGCTATCTTAACAGTGAGATTAGAGAATTCTGACTATAGTAGTAAAATCAACGACAAGTTAAAAGAAATGCGCAAAAAAGCTACTATGAAAGGCTTTCGTGCAGGTCAAGCGCCAATGTCTATCATTAGAAAGATGTATGGTAAAAACGTTGTTTTTGAGACAGTGAACGAAATGGTTCAGGAAGAAGTTGGTGAATATATAGATGCTTTTGATAGAAAATTATTAGGTCAACCATTACCTATTGAAAATGATTCTCCTAACTATAACTTTAGTGTAAAAGGTGCTAAAGATGGTTATACATTCAAGTTTCAATTAGGTCTTGAGCCTTTATTTGAATTACAAGGCTATTCTAAAGATACAGTACAAGATTATTACGCTGTTACTTTAAAAGACGAAGTTTACAATAAAGAAATTGAAAACTTACAAAAACGTCTTGGCGAGCAAACAGAAGTAGAAGGTGATATTCAAGAAAATGATGTTTTAAGTCTAGATTTAGTAGAATTAGCTCGTGTTAATCCTAGAAAAGGTGGCTTGACTGCTTCTACTACAATTGCTGTTGACTTATTAAATGAAGAAAATAAAGCAACAGTATTGACACTTAAAAGTGGTGGTACTTTTAATGTTAATATTTTTGAATTAGACTCTAAGGTAACTGAAGAGAAAGACGTAAGAAAACTTATCCTAGGACTAGGAGAAGACCAAGAAAGCGTTGAGTTTAACAAAAAATTCCGAGCTAAAATTACGTCGATTAAGCGTTTTCAAGATGCTGAAATCAATGAAGCGTTTTTTGAAAAAGCATTTCCAGGTGGCGACATCAAAGACTTAGAGGCTGCTAAAGCTAAAATGGGCGGAGATATTCTTTCTTACTATACGGAGCAAGCGGACAAATTATTCTTTGGTCAATTCCAAAAGAATGTTATCGCAGCAAATGAGATTGAATTACCAGCAACTTACTTGAAAAGCTTAATCAAGGCAACAACGGAAGGTGTTACAGATGATCAGGTTGAAGTGGAATATAATTCATTTTCACAAGGCATGAAATGGTCTGTTATTCAATCAAAAATTGCAGAAAAAGAAGAATTACAAGTTACTCAGGCTGATATTGAAGGGAAAATCAGAGAGGAAACTATGCAATATTTTGGGAACAATCCTCAAATGGCTGGTTTGATGAACGATGAGTTCATGGATAGCATGGTAAAACGTATGTTGGAAGATAAAGAAGCTTACAACCGTCAAGCTGAAACTATCATGAACGAAAAGTTGACTGTGAAAGCTAAAGAAGCATTGAACTTAAACATGATAGCAGTTGATAATGAAGGTTTTGATGATGCTGTAAAAGCATACAACGAACTAATTAATCCTGGTGCTGGTGTAGAAGCTACTGAAGCTTTAATAGAAGATGCGGAAATTGAAGAAGCATAGGTAATTAGGTAATGATTGCTTTAGTTGTCAAAATGTAGAAAAATAAAAACGGTATAAATTCTTCAAGAATTTATACCGTTTTTATTTTAGTGAAGAGAAAAGAATAAGGTCGACATTTCTGCGACTTTATTCTTTTCAAGAATGAACTAAAAAATTAGTGCATAGCCTAGCTACGGACTTCTTTTTTAGAGAAACCTGCCTGTCGTGCCTTTGGCAGGCAGGTTATTGGAAAAAAGAAAGAGTATTATGGTGCACCTTATTTATATTCCTTCACT
>CAZMEH010001025.1:0-1533 GCA_964564885.1 uncultured Saprospiraceae bacterium
ATTTTCTTGCTTTTTGATTCTATCAAGGTAAATTTGGTTATCGAATGCGATTCCACTTTTAAGAATGGCAAAATATTGTTTGACTAGTTTATGGCAATAAGCATTGAAATAGAAAAGCCGTCTTGAAGAGTTATTCTTCAAGACGGCTTTTCTGTTTTTAGTTGCTCTTAAAAACCTACCATTCCATCATTGTCTGCGGATTAAGCAAACCTTTCACTTTTTTATAAATATCAGTCATTTTTAATTCGGTATTCGTCGAAGCGAGTTTTACAGTTTTGTCCAAACCTATGTAAGTTGTGGACTCCCAAACATCTCCATTTTTTAAATAAACTTCTACAATTGGTACTTCTTGTTCTACTAAGACGTATTCTTCAAAAGAAGCTAATGATTTATATTTTTGAAATTTGGTATATCTATCATAACGAGCAGTCGAAGGAGACAAAACTTCAAAAATTAAAATAGGATTTAAAATACCTTGATTTCCACCTTTATAAAGTTGTGGCTCACCTTTTATGACAAAAGTATCTGAATAGACAAAATGATTATATTCTGGTATTTGAATTTGATGACTTTTAACTAAATCAAATTCGTTATGGTTAATTAATTGAAATAAATTAGCTGCAATATTTAAAGCTATTTTATTATGATAATAACTTTCTAATGGTAGCGATACTATCTTTCCATTTCTGAATTCACTTTTACAACTCGCCATTTCTTCGAGCTTAAAATATTCTTCAACGGTATAGTTTATTCACGTTAAAAGTTTAAGTTAATGCGAGCCCGTACACGTGAGCGAGAGTTTTCATAAGTTATTCTTCGAGTAGCTCTTAGATTATGTAAGCCAGCAGCAACATTAAAGAGTTGGTTTCTAAAAATAGTATCAGCATATCTATTTTTTTCTTTTATAACTCGACATCTTTTGATGCCTGCAATAGCATGTTCACAAGTAATCCTGATAGAACTAATCCACGTGTTAAATTTCTTTTGCCATTTTTCAAGCGGTTTATTTCTTTTCGCCTTAAAAGGTTCTAGTAAATGAACACCTTTAGGTTGGTAGCTTTGATAACCTTTATCTTTTGAAAACCAGAGTTCAAACTCGGTAAAGGCAGTCATTTCGGACAACTCTTGTTCAATCATCTTTTTATCATGTGTTTTGCCTGTATGGGCAAAGCCTGTAAAATACACAAACTGACTTTCATCACTTAGTACTGTATGTTTAGTAGTGTGTGTACTTTTTTTGCCACTGTAATCTTCTTTTTGTGCTTTTTGGTCTTGTTTTCTCCTTATAGGAGACTCTGTAGCATCCACATGAAAAGAGGTAGAATACTCGTCTTTATCTTGTAGCAGTCTACGATTACGAAATAAGCGAACTAATTCGTCCATATCCTTGGCAGGTTGTAGGTGCAAATCTTTAATAGCTTGTTGTAAAATAGGCGTTAATATTTTAAGCCATTTACTAGTCTGAGCTTGGCTCATATTGAAATTGAAACCTAGGGTTTCTTGGATGTCATTATTTTTAAAAAAATAGAGTAT
>CAZMEH010001026.1:0-11660 GCA_964564885.1 uncultured Saprospiraceae bacterium
CCCTGATAATCCATTTTTAGGATGTTTTTCAATAAATACATCACCACTATTCGCATTAGAACGTTCCATTGTATAACAGACCGATCTAAAGTATTTATCTTCGTATTTCACTTTCACCCAATCATCATTTTCCTGACCATCTGGATTATCATATAATCTAATTTCAAACCATTGATTTCCAGGTAATACTTTAAAAGAACGGATTTCATCATTTTTAGTAGAAAGAATTGTCTCGAAAAGGATACTGGAATTATTATCTGGGATAGCGGCTATTGGAGCATTCTGTTTTAAATTCACTTGTGCATATCCATTTCCAAGTTCTTTCCAAGCGTAATTGGCTTGTGTACAATCATCTCCTTCGTAGAAAACAATTTTATATTCATCTATTAATTCAGATTGGAATAAAGCATCATCAATAGCTGTTGAAAAACTAGAGAAAATAGAACTCGCATTGTTTTCAATGAAATCTTTTACAAGTCCCTCTAAATCACTAATATAGTTTAAAGGCGACTCTACCGTAAACCCAGGAACCCTTACTGTTTGAGCACCCGAACCATTAATATTTGCGGTAAGATCAAATTCACCAAAATCTATGATATAACTTGCTTCAAATGGCTCTATGGTTACTCTTGAATCATCTAAAGTTGCCCCGAAATTAGTAATTTGGATTCCAGAAAATTTAACTTTTCCAACTTCGAATGATGCTATATTAATAGGAGGCATTTCTAAATGAAATTTACCATTCATAACAAATTTTGATGGAGTTAGTGAAATATCTCCTTGTATGTAAGAACTTCCTCCAAAATCATATTTAAAGTCCGCAACCAATTCTAAATTAGCATCCACATCAAAATCAATAGGAATTTCTTCATTAAATAAAGTAATATTCGCATGCATGCCCATTTTGAAATTATCACTAGTACTATTTACTGGAATAGTAAAATTTAAATGAGGATTATTTCCAACAAAACGCTCTTTTGAAGTCCATGCATAAGAATTTTCATCAAATTCATATACCGTCATATAGTCTTGATTACCATCAATTCCTTCCAACCCAAAGACAGTCATTCCGTTAATATCCCATGTAAAAGGATCAATATAACTTGAAAAATCTAAACCATTTTGGTCATCAAAATGCATGTGAATATAAGATTCCCAGCCCCATAAGTCTGCGGCTCCATTTAATGTAAAGCCTTTATTGTTAAATTGGATTTCACCAATTTTCCCTGGTGTTGTGATAACCGTTAAATTCAAATCTTTTAGATAAGCATCAAATGTATTATCTATAAAATCATTGAATTTAGGTGGCATGTTCTGCTGTACTGCATATCCTGCCGCTAATCCTGGGAAACCACCACCTAAGAGACATGGAATTGCTCTTGATGCGTGTAATGAATCAATTGTAAACATTCCAATAAATTTGGATGGATCTGTTGTATTTATATAAAATCCAAATTGACTGGTAATACCAAATACTTTTCCTGCACCTGCAATTCCAAATTCTGAAATATAGGGCGGCTGTGGCGTCACTCCTAACTGAAGTGCCGCATTTAGTATTTCACTATCTGGAATTCCAAAAGGATTCTTCCAAGGGCCACCATTGTCCAGAAGTGTTCCATCATTTGAAAAGCCTGCCTTTTCAAATGATACAGCGAGAGACAAAGTCGGAGGTTCTGCAATTGTTATTTTGGGATTACCTTTAAATTGTAGGACAGTTTTTTTTCCACCTCTATCAGCAAAAGGTTCATCAAAAGCAAGTTGAACTTGAGCTGTTCCTCCTAATTCTAATTCAGCTTCTGTCGTATTTAATTCTATTGACCCACCAAATGAAACTACCTTGATAGTGAAATCTTCATTCTGATTAAAAACCAGTGTTTCATGAGTTGTTGAACCAGTTGACTTATTTACAAGGTTGTAATTTGAAATAGGATATAAGGGTAATTCTGTAACCGCCTCTACTTCTGCTAAAATATTCAGACCGCTACTGATGTCAAATGCTAAATGCATTTTAAACTCATCACAATTTAATACATCTGCTATATCTATTAAGTATTCATTACTTGTATTGGCTTTGCCAGATTTATTGAAATAGACTTTACCTAAGAAGTTAACACCATTCTTCCATTCAAAGCCATAATCTGCATCGTTAGTGTGATAATAGTTCGTAAAGACAATTTTTAAATCTTCTAAATTAATATCTCCTCCTGGAATACCGCCGCTCATCCCTGGAATACTATTAATAAACGAAAAGTGATTTTCTAAACTAAAGGCGTTTTGTCCGCTTTGATTTGCATAAGTCAAAATAAGCGTAACATAAGGTTGACTCAAACCTACCGAAAACTGCGCTTCTACATGAACTTGGTCTCCCAAAAAACTCGTACTTCCTTTAATAACAGTTGTAGGATACATAAATCCTGCATCATCTGTCAATCCTAAACCCGAGTTATTTCCTTCATGATGTTCTAATGAAGTTACTTGCATTCCACCTAATGAACTTAATAAACCAAAACTTAAACTACTTTCAAGTTGACTCATCGCAGTTTGGAAATCACTGGTCAAGACTGTATTATCACTTAAATTTAAAGTATTATTATTTTGAGCAATAGTGTTTTCAATCTTTGTATTTTGAGCATCTAAAATAGGTTCATTTTTGATAAATGGTGGTGTTACTTTTTCAAGGTTAAATAGTTGATTATCTGCGCTCGTAAAAGGTAATTGAACCAATCTTGTCCCAGCAATTGTACTATTATTCTCTAAACTCAAAGCCAATCCTGATTGTCGATTTATAAACGCATATCCTCCTGTATAAACTTGATAGAGCTTCCAATCTTGATCTCCTACATTAGTTGCAGAATAATCGTATTGATGATTCTGTGTGCCTTCGCTAGGTATTGCTCCAAATACACATAAAGCTTTTTTACTATTTTCATTAATTATTTTGTAATAGCCATTGCTTAAGGATATTATTTTGAACTGTTGAGCCGTATTATTTACATTTTTACTAGCAAGAAGAATTCCTCTGCCATTATCTTTGCTATCGTCATCTACTCCTATTGTTAAATTACTACTGAACTTAGGAGTGATTTGAAAGGCTGAATTACTTGGAAGAGTAACAATTTCTTTTTGACCATATAATTTTAACTTCATGTCTTCAATAGGGCTATCCTCACCTAGTGGAGAAGTTCTACGATTCGGACCATCGACACCTATATATTTTTGTTGCTCAACATTGAAAAAGATATAATAACCATCATTTGTTTTTCTAATTTTCCAATAACCATTATTTCCATAGTTACCATCTCCTATTCCTGTACTCCACATGGTTAGAGCCAAATTAGTATTTTTGTTACCAATCTTATACAATCCATTTCCAAGAGGAGTAAATACATATTCATATATCTTGTCAGCATTACTTTTATGCCAGAATTGTCCAGCCCTTCCTAATATATTATCATTGTTTTTATTTTTATCATTGAGAATTTGATAGGTAAAATCTAACGGTAAGTCATTTACTTCGGTTGTCTGTTCAAAAATAGTTTTTATATCAGTTGGCTCAATTATAAAACCAAATCGATCAATAATATTCTTGTAGTACTGCTCAAAACTACGATCTGAACTTGGAGGATACCATCTTCTTTCTTTAGAAAATCCTTTCCCATTTATGAATAATGTAATTCCATTGACTCCTGATAGTTGTTTTATTTGAATAGTTGATACTTCCTGTGAGCATAAATAATTCTCACATAAGTAGTCTTTCGTTTGTACATTTTGAATACTAAGCCCAGTTCCAGTTTGCTTAAATTTCCATTGATGACTTAAATCAAGTACATCTCCAAATGAGATACTTCCATAATCAAGTTTTCCATCCTTTACTCCAAGATAACGGTCTCCACTAAACCTTATAAAATAAGTTTTGTCCTCATCAAAACTCATTTGAACATCAGTTTGTCCAAAACAGGTAATTCCCATCCAACAGGCAATTGCTATTAAAAATATTTTTTTCATCGTTTTGATATTTAAATTACAAAGAGTCAATTTCACAAAGTAGCTATCCCATAATTAATTCACGCTCAATAAATCAGGTTGAGATAGCTTCTTTTGTTCTGATACAAACATAGGTGAGACAAGACCACAAAATCATGGTCGAAAAGACACGATTTATGGTTATAGAGGCACGATTTGTGGCTAGAAAGACACGATTTGTGATTTTGAGACAGAGATTGACACGATTTTTTTATAAAAAATCAACGTAGATATTGGATAGGCGACTTACCGTATTCTTTTTTATAGAGATTAGAAAAATAATCTACTCGTTGAAAACCAACTTGGTGTGCTACTTCTTTTACAGTTTTATAGGTTTGCTGCTCTAAGAAGTCTTTTGCAATTTTTAAGCGAATGGTTCGAATATATTGATTTGGCGTCAAGCCAGTGAGTTGTTTTACTTTTTTATATAGTTTTTTTCGAGGTGTTTTTATTTGTTCGGCTAAATAATCTACACTAAACAATGAATTTGCAATCTCGTTAGTAATAATCGTTTCTGCTTTTTCTAACCATTTTTGATCTGCTTCTGAAATTTCAATAACGGTAGTTTCTTCTTTATTTAATATTTCATTATTGATAAACTCCTTACGTTCTTCATAGTTTCTCAGCAACGATGCTATACGAGTCAATAATTCTTCTTCGTCAAATGGTTTAATCATATAATCATCCACACCAACTCGAAGAGCTTTGAGTTTATCCTGTAGTTCGGCTCTAGCAGTGAGCATAATGACTGGAATGTTTCTAAAATAATCTCTTGATTTTAGAATGGTCAACAACTGAAACCCATCCATTTCAGGCATCATGACATCAGAGATAATCAAATCAGGTTGTTGCTGTTTATTCTGATAATTCTCCGTAAGTACATCTAAAGCAACTTGACCATTTTCAGCCGTTTGAATATTAAAATACGGTTCGAGAATCAATTTTAAATAATCTCGTAAGACATGATTATCTTCTACGATGAGTAATTGTTGCTCACTAGTTGGTTGTAAATTTTCACTAGTTGCTTCGGTTTGAATATTCTTTTCTGGTTGTAATTCTGTTTCAGGCATTTGAACCATTCCTAAAATTTCATTACGAGGTAATTGTAGAAAAAATGTACTGCCTTGTGTCCATTCACTTTCTACCCAAATGTCACCTTTCATCAGTTTTGTAAACTCTTTAGATAATGCCAAACCAATTCCTGTTCCACCTTCGGTTGGCGCACCTTTTTGATTGGATTGATAAAAACGATTAAACACATTGGGCAAATCATCAGGGTAAATACCTCGTCCTGTGTCTTTGACAGTGAGAAGTATTTGATTCGTTTCATCAGTTAAAATAACTGCTACTTGACCACCTTTTGGAGTGAACTTCATTGCATTAGACAGTAGATTGTTTAGAATGACTTCCAATTTCTCTTTATCTAATAATAGTTGCAAATCCTTTTCTGCTTGATAACTAAATGAAAACTGAATGCCTTCTCGTTCTGCATGAGATTCAAACGAAGAAACTAATCTGCGAATAAATGAGAACAGTATCGTAGGCGTTTCAAAAAGTTCTATCTTGTTCGACTCCATTTTAGAAAGGTCAAGAATAGAACCAATTAATTTTAATAAATTCTTACCGCTTTGCTTTGCTTTCATTAGCATGGTGAAGTCTCGATTTGTTAAATCACCTCTTTTAAGTGTTGTATTAATTGGCCCTAAAATCAATGTCAAAGGTGTGCGCAATTCGTGCGAAACATTGGCAAAAAAACGAGATTTAGTTTGGTCAAGTTCTCGTAGTTCTTCGGCTTGTTGCTCTATTGTAGCAGTACGTTTTTTGACTTCTTCTTTCAAATAAGTTTGTTGCACTTGAAATTGCTGAGTGCGCCAGCGAATAAAATAAAATATACCACCGCCTAATAAAACGAGTACGCTAAACATAAACCACCAAGTCATATAAAACGGATGCAGTACTCGAACAGGTATTCCTAAAACATCCGAAAATTGTCCATTACTCATAGACGTTTTTACTTCAACTATCTGATTGCCATAAGGCAAACCGCTAATTGATATTTCATTGTTATTCGATTTTGTCCATTCTTTATCAACGTCCTTTACACGATAATAATAAATCGCATTCTTACTATATTTATAATTATCTAAAGTCAGTCTTATTGTGAAAAATCTATCACCAGACTTCATTCGTATTTTCTGATTTTGATAAAAATCTACTGTGACATTCTCCAAACGATAAGAACTACCTTTGTATTGATGGATGTCCAAAACAATCAACTTTGGCTTTATTCCTTCTTTAATCGATTCTATAAAATCTTTAGGATGAAAAGAAGTGACTCCATTGATGCTTCCAAAATAGATAGTACCATCATTATCTTTAAAATGCGAAATCCTATTAAATTCATGGGTGGATGTTCCATCCTTTGGAAGATAAACACGAAATAAGTTCGTTGCTTGATTGAATTGAACAATTCCATTATCAGTACTCATCCAAAGGAAACCATAATCGTCAGAATAAACCGCATGAATAGTGTTTGTCTTAAAGCGATGAAACTTATGAACTTCGGCTTCCTGCGTCTCCTGTTTCCAATGTACTAAACCTTTATTTCCAGTAGCCAACCAATAAGATTTATCTTTTTCCTCATAATATAAATGTCGAATATCCGATGTTGGTAATTTATATTTACCTACTCCACCTTCCCAATATTTTGCAATAATACCTTTTTCAATATTCCATTCATACAAACCTATGGTAGAACAAAGGAAAAAATTGCCATTATTTTTCTTATAAATATGATAAATAGGCGCTTCTTCCAGTTCTTCAAATTCATTATAATCAACTATTTCTACTTTTTGTGTATTGATATCAAACGACCTTAACCCATTCCAACTATACCAAATCCGGTTTTGACTATCCAAATACATAGACCAAACCTCCCTAGAAGCAGGTAAGTTATATTTAGTTTCTTCTTGTGTTTCTAAATTGTATTTGACCAGATTTGGATTGATTGCTAACCATAGGTTCTCATCTTTATCTATCAAAGAAGAAACACTATTGTGATTAAGGTTAGAATAGGTCTTGTATTGCTGCGAATAAAGAAATGTGCCACTATATGAACCAAAAATTAATTCATCATTATACTTACTAATACCTCGAAAACTCGAAAGGTTTTGATTAGCTAGATGATTGATAAAATGATTTTCGTTTAATTCTATTTGATAAAATCCTTGTCCATCCCTTACCCAATATATAGCATTCGTTTCGTCTGCTCCTATTACCCAAGAATCTATTTGAACATCTTCCAGTTTTGTCAAAAAAACTAGTTTTCCATTCGTTTTAATAATAAAAAAATGACTTTTGTAAGCCATCGCAAAAGCATCATCTTCTGGTAAATAGCGTATTCTCCAAGAGAGAATAGGTTCGCTAGTATTAGGATACAGTTTATGAATAAGTGTTTTATGATAGTTCCAATAGGTTATGTTTCCTGTTTTATCCAATTCCAACAAATTTCCTTCACCTTCATTACTGTGAAGCCAAACCACATCCTTTTGACCATAGCCTATCATTACTAAATGATTGTCTTCACTAAGCTCAGGTTTTATCTTAAAAATTTCATTGCCCCTTGTATCTACTTTTTTTAAATAATGATTAGTCCCTTTTTTTTGAACGATATGATCCTGAGAAGCATCTCCAATATGGTACTCTTCTTTTTCAGAACACGTTATTTCTTTAAATCCATTCTTTTTCGTATATCCAAAAAGCACTTCATTTCCTGCCTTTCGGACAATAAAGCTAATAGGTCTTCCTTCTCCATATTGAAGAACATCAATAATATCTTCCGTATAAAATGGCAATTCTCTTCCAAAATATTCTTCAAAAAGAATAGTTCGTTCTTCTATAGTATGAAACAAGCTAAAGTTTTGAAAATCACCGTATCCATTACGATTAAAATAAATACACCATAAAATATCACCAATGATTACAAACCGATGGATTTGATTTTGTAATAATCCATCCTCTGTTGTAAAAACTTTAAACTCCTGACCGTCAAATCGATTTAATCCATTGTCAGAAGCTAACCATAAGACACCACGACTGTCTTGCATGCTTTCTCCAAGGCTTTCATCTGACAAACCATTTTCCGTCGTAAATTTTTGAATATTAGAAGTGTACTTCTTAGGCTGGACAATAGATTGAGCATCTATCGTATTTGTAACAATAGTTATTAATAAGAATAGAACAATATAGAGTTTGTGTATGTCCAATTGTATAGTCTTTTCCTGTTTAATTCGAGGAGCATAAAAGACCAATCTTCTTCTAGATGTTAAATATACAAAAAGAGTGAATATAATTATAGCGTATAAAAATTAACCAATTCTTATATCAGTGTAAAAATGAATATTAGGTTTGCATTAAAATTTTCAATTTAACAATCTATTCACATGGAGTATTAACCTCCTCTCCACCTTCTGGACCATAAAAAAACACCCAAGTCAAAAAATCATCCGTGAATGTTTCAAAACGATGTTCAATCTGCGCTGGCACGAAAATAACATCGCCAGATTTGAAATATTGGCGTTCGCCATCATAAAAAAATGTACCTTCTCCAGCAACTACAACATAAACTTCATCTCTAGTGTGCGGTTGTTGTTTATCAATTTTGTTTGGTTGATAAAGTTCAACTTCGAGCGTTCCGTGTTCAAATAACTTGACAAATTCAGATGAAGAGCTTGCTAATTTTTCTTTTGCTGCCGTTAATGATGTGATGAATTTCATATTTGTTATTTGCAAATAGCCAGACGTTTGACGTTTTGAAAACGTCAAACGTCTCTGGTAAGAACTTAGCTTTCAATTAAAACCGTAAAATCTCGATTCAATGGTTCTAATTCGTCAATTAATGTTTGAATGAAATTATCTCCGTATTTCAGATAATATTGCACGTAATTATCATAACGCTCTTGCAAACCATTTTCTGGAAATAACTTATCTTTTACAGAACGAATTTGATTTAAAGTCGTTTCATAATTTCGTTTTTCTGCGCTGATTAGTTTAGACTCTAGCTTATTAAGTGCATTTAAAATCTTGGTCATTTCACCGTTTACAGAGCGTTCCAGGTTCTTATCAATACTTGTTGCCTTTTCTACAACGCTATTAAAAATCGTTTCAATAGATTGTTTTTCACTTGCTAAACTCAATTCTTCTTCTGTATTTTCTTTAATGAAATCTTTGAGTAAAGTCTCTATTTCTCCAAAAATATCATGAATACTTAAACCTAGTTTATCTAGCTTTTTACTAGAGCCTTTATCTATCCAGAGTACCGAATTACGACGCAAAAGCATTGGAAAATTCAAATTAAAATACTCAAATTGTGTCAATCGTTCTCTCCAATAAGCTAATTCTCCACCTCCACCGATATAGCACAGATTCGGAAAAATTAACTCTTGATAAAGCGGACGCAAAATAACATTTGGGCTAAATCGCTCTGGATAAGTTTCGAGTTCTTCTAATATTTCCTTTTCTGTAAATGTTGTTGCTTGATTATTGACTTTATAAATACCATCTTCTAAAACGATGCGCTCTCGCATTCCCTTTTTCATATAAAAAAGGTTGATATCACGAGGACTAGCTTGTGTTTTGAACTCGGCACTTGCCTTTTCCAAAATCATTGTATCCACCAATTTTTTTGAAGATTGATTAAGCAATTCATCTTTCATAATTGGAATAAACTGACGTTTTAATTCTGCATTATTAGTCAAAGCAACTACAACGCCATACGATTTAAAAAGTGCATTCGTAAACTCAAAAGCGGCTTGCGCATAAGATTTACCAGCAGCATAACAGCATTCTAAGAGTTCAGAAATCTGTTGTGCATTTTCAGAATTACCCAATATTCCTTTAACCTCTTTCAATGTAGGCGCAAGCGAATCGGTATCCATCATTCCTGTTGGTCCTTGCGAATTATTTTCCCATCGAATCGTTTTATTGAATAAATGCAAATAACTAATTTCATCAAAATCATGGTCTTCACTTCCTAAATAAAAAACAGGAACAAATTTAAAATCTGGGTATTTGTCACTTAAATCTCTCGCCAAATTAATGGCAGTGACTATCTTATATATATAATATAAAGGACCCGTGAATAAACTCGGCTGATGTGCCGTAATGATTGTAAAGGTCTTATCAGATTGGAGCTTTTCTATATTTTCTAAAACGGCTTCGGTCGTTTCTACACTTTTATATTGTTCAGTCAACACTTTATAAAGTGCCGCACGATTGGTTTTATCTTTTTGTTTGTCTTCGATAATTTGCTGAAAACTATCAATAGAAACATCATATTTATAAAAAGGTCTTAGTGTTTCGTCATTCTGCGCATATGCTTTGTCTGATTTTGACAGGTAGTCAATTGCTGCGTAAGGAATGTTGATTTTTTGCATGTTATTAAGTTGAATTATCTTAGGATATGAGAAACAAATAAACGCTACATTCTAACTTGTGTTTTTGGTTGCCAACTTCGTTGAAAAGCCTCGTCTTAGCTAATGCTACCTCCGAGTTATTGGGGCAGGCTGCCTACGTTTTTCGCCTTGTTGGTAACCAAAAATCCTGCGTTATAATTGTAGCATTTATTTATTTTTCATTCCACAGCCATGTAGGTGGAAAAGAAGGTGAACTTGTTTAAAACCATCAGCCTAAAATTTAAAAAGACGATATCACTATTAATTAGCGATACCGTCTTCAAAAAAGTGTGGTGGTTTAATTTATTTATATTTCATTGAGTACCAAGATGAAAATTTTCTTAAAGTATTGTTTTACAGCACTTTGTATATCTGCCAACTGCTACCTGAGCAATTATTAATTTAGAAAAATAGAAAAGCCAAATTAGGAATTGCTGATGCTACTTAAATACTGCCATCTACTTGCTATGTAATTCATAATATCATTCCAATTGTTATTACCTTCCGTTTCCATTGATTTTTTTTCCCATTGATTTTTATCCTTAGCCGAAGCAAAAAGATATAGTTTACCGTCATTTACGGTAAAACATTGTGGATTAGACTCTACTTGTGAGCCATCTATACCCATGTGTGATGCACACCAGCCACCATATTGAGGTTCAAATTTTGACGGTGTTGTTTTAAATTGATTTAGGTTTTTTGTTGATGTAAAGAAGTATTTAACTCCATTATATTCGTGTGTTATTGTACCATTAGCTTGAGTCGCTTTATCTGTATTGAAAAAAACAACAGGATCGTAGCCTTTAATAGCAATGCTTTTTTCTAAATTGAAATGCGATGTACGTTTAACTACTACATTGTCCTGTGCAAATGAAAACGTAAATACTAATGCAGTGAAAGAGATAATTGAAAATAGTGATTTCATGTTTTTAGCTTAATTTTTTTTATTTTAAAATAGAACTTATTTAAGAGTGTGGTTTTTTCTTTTGAATGATTAATGTGGTTATTTCAATTTTTTGATTCTTTTGTCCGTTATACAAATGCTTTACAAACTTTATAATGCTAAGATGTAATTTTTTAAATTGCGTTTCAATTCTAGTTCTTTCGTAATGATGACAGTGTAATTTTTTTTTACTTTCACAAAGTGTATGTTTTACACAAAACACAATAAACTACTAATTAACA
>CAZMEH010001027.1:0-9538 GCA_964564885.1 uncultured Saprospiraceae bacterium
GGTCCTTATACACCGCCGTCAGACAATACAATTGCGCAACGTTCTGTCCTTTTTTGGTTCTATAATGAACTGATGAATGACACTTCGATTCGGCATAAAATGTCCATTTTCTATTCTGGAATCTTTGTTTCAGCACAAGATGCGGATTGGCGTACGTTTAACGCTTACCGAACGTATCAAGAGTTTGCAACGGGTAATTTAAGAGATTTTGCGGTTCGGATGACTCTGGATCATCGAATGTTACGTTATTTGAATAATAATGTAAATAACAAATGGAATCCAAACGAAAACTACGCTCGGGAGTTTTTAGAGTTGTTTACCATTGTAAAAGGTGAACAAATCGGAAGTGGTGATTATTCCAATTATACGGAACACGATATTCAAGAAGCGGCAAAAGTCTTGACAGGTTTCAGAAATGGGACAATGACTGATATTGAAACATCAACAGGCTTGACTATTGGTTATGCAAACTACAATCAACACCATATTGGTAATAAACAATTCAGTCATCATTTTGATAATAAAGTGATTATTGGTGCGGAAGATGAAGCTGATATGTATCGTGAATTGAATGAGTTTGTCGATATGATTTTTGATAAAGTAGAAACCGCAAGGGCATATATCCGCCGGTTGTATTTCTTCTTTGTCAATGATAAAATAACGGCTGAAATTGAAAGTGATATCATCGAGCCCTTAGCCTTACAACTTTGGGCGGATGGTTATGCTTTAGAAAATACACTTAAAAAATTATTAAAATCGGTTCATTTCTTTGATGAAGACGATAGCGACAATAGTGATGAAATCATTGGTGGAAAAATAAAATCTCCTTTAGAATTATATTTCTCGTCTATTACTTTATTTGATGGAGATAAAATGGGCGGTTTGAATGCAACACCATCTAATTTTCCAAATTATTCAGGACGTGTAATCATTGATACATTAAGTACGATGGGTTATCCAGACTATGCAACTTCAGTCGAAGGTTATGCTGGATATTTCAAATCTCCGAGTTTTAGTAAAGGTTGGGTCGATACGTCAACTTTACCGCTACGCTATCGAATGGCGACGGCTTTACTTGGCGGACATTCCGTTTATAGCGTTTATCAACCGACGCCATTTGAAGTAGATATCGTAGAATTCATTGAAGACAATTTCAGCAATCAAGAATATGCAGGATTACTATTAGATGCTATTTTTGAAATTGTATTGCCAGAAGCACAACTCAGCGGAACTCGACGCAACTACTTTAGAAGTAAACTAACAGGTGGCGTTAGTGATTTCAATTGGATGTTTGAATGGCAAAGCTATCTCGCAACCAACGACGATTCGTCCGTTCGGATAGTTTTAGAAGATTTATTTGAAGCCCTAGTCGGTTCGCCAGAGTATCAAACTTTTTAAATTAGAGATTAGTTACTTAGTTTCCTAGGGATTAGTTTTTTGAAAATTGATAGACTAACTAAGAGGCAACTAAGTAACTAATCACGAGGTAACTAATTAACTAATTACCATGAATAGAAGAGATTTTTTCAGGTTAAGCGCACCATTAGGAGTTGTGCCAATACTTTCAAAAGGATTACCTATCAGTTCGTTATCAATGACAAGTCCGTTGTGGTTCAATCCATGTAACCCGACCGACCGTTCTATTGTCGTTGTGTATTTGAATGGAGGTAATGATATATTTAATACAACCGTTCCATTAAACCAGTTTTCGGATTATGCGAACTTTAGAGCAGATACTTATTTAGCTCAAAACCAATTGATTAATTTAGATAATTCGTTGGGAGCGAGTCAGCAAATTGGTTTGCACCCGTCTTTGTCTGCCTTCAAATCCCTATACGATGATGGTCTGATGAACGTCATTCAAGGCGTTGGACATGCGCAGCCGAACAAGTCACATTTTAAAGCATTAGACAACTGGTTAACAAGTAGCGGCGGCGGACAAAAGTACAGAGATGGTTGGTTAGGTCGTTTCTTAGATGATCGTTATCCGTCTTATTCAGGTTTGCCATTTGCAGGAGAACTTGACCCATTGGGAATGCTTTTCGGTCGAATGAATAACACAGGTTTTCACACGCACACAGAACACAGCCACGAAATTGTGATGTCTGGAAAAGACTCACAAGGTTTCTATTCTGTGATTTCATCCATTGCAGGAGAGCCTATTTTAAATATTCCAAATACTGACCATGGCGGCATGTTGTCGTTTATGGAAGGCGTTGCTTCTAGTTTGAACGTTTATGCTCAACGAGTTCAAACTACATTTGGAAATGGTACAAATAGTAGCAGCGTTACTTACCCAAGCACGGATTTATCGAAGCAATTGAAAACGGTTGCAAGAATGCTAAGTGGCGGTTCTCGCACCAAAGTCTTTATGACAACGATTGGCGGATTTGATACGCATGTCAACCAAATTGAGCAAGGTGCTACTTCAACAGGTGGACACGCTAATTTGCTTCAAAATGTTGGTGATTCAATCAAAGCATTTCAAGATGATATAAAAGCGCAAGGTTTAGATGATAATGTTTTAACCGTTGTGTTTTCTGAATTTGGTCGTAAGATTATTCAAAATGGTAGTTATGGCGTTGACCATGGAACGCTTAGTTCTATGTTTGTGGTCGGAAAAGGAGTAGAAGGTGGCGTGATTGGAAATAATATTGATTTGCAAAATCAAGATAATCAAGGTGCACCAAATCCAAACCAAACACAACACGATTTCCGTCAAGTTTACGCAAGCATTCTACAGGATTGGCTAGGCGCAAATAATTCTTCGGTAGATAGTACGTTTCCAAATAATCAAACAGGCAGTTATACTGGACAAAAATTGCCGATTATTAATACAAATAATCTTGTTCCAAGTAGTTGTTACTTCTCGCCACTTATTCAAACGGCATGTGCTTGTATGCAAGTAAAAGTAGCTTTGGAAGGTTTTTATGATACAAATACGAGCGAAATGAAAACGACTTTGGCTAGTTCGTTAACATTTCCAACATCGCAACCTTACAGCGCAGCGCCATTCAATTATGCTGGCACAGAAAGCTTCACGGCTCTTCCTACTGATGCGGTAGATTGGCTTTTACTAGAATTGCGAGAAGCAGGTAATTTTGAAGTAGTTGTTGCTCGTCAAGCAGTTTTATTACGCAAAGATGGTTTCATCATGCAAACGGACGGAACATCGGGCGTTGCATTTAATAATGTACCAAGTGCTGTGTATCACTTAGCTATTTTTCATAGAAACCACTTAGGTGTGATGAGTAGTTTACCCGTCGTGTTGGATGCTTCAAACTATATTTACGATTTCACACAAGCGGATTGGAAAGCATATGGAAACCAACAATTAAAGTCTGTTGGAAATATTTATGCGTTATTCGCTGGCGATATGAATGGCGACCATATTATCAATAATCAAGATTACAATTATTACAAATTGAATGCTGGTTCAAATATCGGTTACGCTGTAGCTGACATCGATGGCGATAGCAATGCGAATACTCAAGACCACGATTTATGGTTTGATAATCGTAGTAAAATCGGTTTTTTGAAAGAATAAGAATTATACGAATTCTAGGCGTCGGATGCTTTTAAAGCGTCCGACGCCTAATATCATATATTTAAAATGAAAAAAATTCTATCCATCATATTTGTTCTCATTAGCTTTGGCTGTTATCAAAACGTCAACGCACAAGCAGAACTGAACCTGAGTTCCAATCTTCAATGTGGAACATACACTTATTGTATAGATATAGAACTGAAAGCCAATACAGGCAGTTTTCAACTCGGAACATCTTCCTTATTATTAAAATATGATAAAGATGCGCTGACTTTTAGTAATTATTCAGCGATTGAATTTGATGCAAATTCAACTTGTGTAAATACTTGGTCACCGCAGCAATTTGATGTTGATGCTGACAAAGGAGAATTTAGTTTAACGATGAAATTACTGAATCCGAGTAGTTCATGTATCACGGTTGACACTGCGACCAAAATTATCGGAACGCTATGTTTTACAATTAGTCAACAAGGCGCAAGTCCTGCGATTTCCTTTGTTTCTAATTTTACGCATTTGAATAGCAATTTGCCAAATAATGGAACAAACGCCATTGCGGTGAGTGCATCAGATAGTATTGTAACAGCTGGCGAATTAGCGTGCGATTGTCCTGGAATAGGCGTTGTTTGTGATGACAATAATGGTTTTACCACCAATGACGAATATGATGTGAATTGCAATTGTATTGGAGAAACGCTCGACACAGATGGCGATGGAGTCGCAGATGGTGTTGACCCATGCATAGATGTGAATTATGAAGCAGAAGACGCTTATTATATTGGCGGCAATGTCGGAACTAATCACTTTCAATATTATGGAAATGGCTTTATTAATTGGCATGGTTGGCAAGGTGATACGCTGAAATTTACGGTCGCTGCTATTGATACAGGATCGCACGAAATTGCGATTCGTTACTCAAATGGTGGAGCAAGTCCAAGAGATTTAAAATTAGAAATTGACGGCGTTTTGATTGATGCTAATTTACTATTTCATACAACAGACACTAGTTGGGAGAAATGGGACACCGTGCTAGTTTCGCATTATTTAGGATTGGGACAACACGAAATTTTACTGACAGGTGCAAGTAATAATAACGAACCCAATATTGATAGAATAACGCTTTCGCTTTGTACAGGTTGTGCAAATGCAGGGCAATGGTGTGATGATAATGACAGTTGTACGATTTTAGATATTGTTGATATTAATTGTAATTGTGCAGGTGTTTTATTGGATTCTGATGAAGATGGCGTTTGTGATCAAGCCGATATTTGCGCTGATGGCGATGACAATATTGACACCGATAACGACGGAACACCAGACGCTTGTGATAATTGTAATAATTTATTAGTCAGCACTTCTTGCGACGATGGCGACCCATGTACGATAAATGATATTTTTGATGCCAATTGTAATTGCGCAGGAACAGCAACAGGAACAGATTCCGACAATGATGGCGTTTGTGATGCCTTTGATGTCTGTGCTGGCGGCGATGATAATATAGATATAGACTTCGATGGGATTCCAGACTTCTGTGATATTTGCGATAATTCAACGGCAGGTCAACCTTGTGATGATGGTGACCCGTGTACCGTTTTGGATGTAGTAAAATTTGATTGTGGTTGCGTTGGAACGCTTTTAAAAGTAGAAACTTCAGGAATAGTAGAAGATATTACTTGTTTCAATTTCGATGATGGTTCTATTGATTTGAATGTTGCCAATTCGTTTGGTGATTTAACTTATATCTGGGACAATGGCGATTCTACTGATTTAATAGAAAACCTTGCGCCAGGTCATTATGAAGTAATTACGATTGACTTTAGAACCTGCGCAGATACGACGGCATTTGATATTTCTCAACCCGATTCATTGCTGGTTGATTATTCGATTGTAGCATCAGCCGACTCAAACGGTAGCATTGATGTAACTGTTTCAGGCGGTTTTGAACCGTATCAATATTTGTGGGCAAGAGGCGATACCATTCAAGATTTGACTAACTTAATTCCATATTCTTATGATTTAGCTGTAACGGATTCTAATAGTTGTGTGACAGAAACTAGGATTGATATTTATCCTGCGGATATGTGCGTTGACACGATTATTCAAGCAGAAGATGGCGTTTTGTACTTAATGGGTAAAGATACTTGGAATGAGCGTTTTGCATTGGGTGATGGATTTATTTACTTAAGAAATGATACTGCGGAAACCGCAACTTACGATTTTGATATTCCTGCTGATGGGTTTTATACCATTGGTTTTCGATATACGGATCAATGGGCGACTCGTGCCGCTCGTATTTCCATTGATGGCGTAGTTGAATTTGCAGAGTTTGAATTTCCAAGAACTTACGCTTGGGCAAATTGGCAAAGAATCGAGTTTGTCGATTACTTAACCGCAGGAACGCATCAATTAGAAATTGGACATGCAAATGATAATTGGGGCCCGTGGATTGATTTTATTTCAATTTGTAATGATGTTGTTGTTCCAATTACGTTGGAAGCAGAAATTACAGATAATATTTGTTTTGGTAAAAATGAAGGAAGTTTAACGCTTTTGCCAACGGGCGGAACTCGAAATTATAATTTACTTTGGAGTACAGGAGATACAACGGCTACGACTGATAGTTTGATTGCTGGAGATTATTACATCACGGCAACGGATGAAGTTGGACAAGTGACTATTGACACATTTACGGTTGGTCAGCCAACTGAAATAGCTCCTGTTTTCACGGTTCGTGATGCAAAATGTAATGGAGACGGAAATGGTCGTGCTGATGTTCAAGTCAGTGGCGGAACGGCAAATTATTCTTATTCTTGGAGTAACGGTCCAACTTGGAAATCGACCAACAATGTAATTGCAGGCGTTTATACTTTGACCGTAACGGATGCGAATAGTTGTGTAAAAATATCAGATGTTACGATTAATGAACCCGATACGATAGAAGCATTTTTTGCAAATACGGTTTCTACAGGAAGCGATGGTGCAATTGATCTGACTGTAATCGGCGGAAATATACCTTATACTTTTTATTGGAAAGATGTTGACTCAACGGAAGATAGAACGAACTTAGCGGTTGGTCATTATCGAGTAACGATTACAGATTCTTTGAATTGTCAATTAAGAACGAACACCAGTGTCTATCCTGCTGGAATTTGTTTAGATACAATTCTGGAAGCAGAAGAAGGGAGTTATCAAAACTTGAATTATCATATTTGGTTTCCGACTACTCCTGTAACAGGTCGTGGTTATATTCATTTTACAGACGATAGCGCAGGTATTGCAAATTATACTTTTGATGTAGCCGAAGATGGTTTTTATGCGGTTGGTTTCCGTTATGCCGATAAATGGCAAGATGGAATAGTGACGGTTGAAGTTGATGGAATAGTGGAACATTTAGATTTTATTTTTCCAAGAACATACGATTGGATTCAATTTGAATTTATAGATTTTCCTAAATATTTCAATGCAGGAACGCATACCTTGACTTTAAAACATCGTAAAAACTGGAGTCCAAGAATTGACTTCATTGCAATTTGTGACCTTCGATTAAACGGAGATGTAACACAAACTAACTTGACTTGTCACAATGACTCAAGTGGAACAGCGACCGCATATATCAGTGGCGGAAGAGAACCTTATCAATATCTTTGGAACACAGGCGATACAACTAGTTCGATTACAAATTTGCCAGTAGGCGAATATATTATAAATGTAACGGATACTTTAAATAGTGTTTTTTCTGATACGATTCAGATTACACAACCGCAACCTGTTAATGCAATTATTGTCGGAACAGACATTGATTGTAATGGCGGCGCAACTGGTCAAGCAGTGGCAACGGTTTCTGGCGGAACAGGAAACTATACTTACGTTTGGAATAATAACGCAACGGTTCATACGATTTCAAACCTAACCGTAGGAACATATAATTTGAATGTAACGGATAGTTTAGGTTGTGCAAATTCTGACAGTATTACGATTAACGAACCGCTTGTTTTAGTGGCAACACTTTCCGCTTCAACGGATGCGAGCTGTCATGGTGATAGTTCAGGAACTGCAACGATTTCAACAACTGGCGGAACTGGCGCATATGCTTACTTATGGAATAATGGAAATACGCAAGCAAGTCCAAATAACTTAACAGCAGGAAATTATACGGTAACGGTAATGGACACGAAAGGCTGTACAGATAATATTTCAGCGACTATCAACGAACCAACGGCATTAGTACCAACGATTATTCAAGTTCAAAATGCGACTTGTTTTGGAAATGCTACAGGACAAATTACAACAACGACGACAGGCGGAACAGGAAATTACACATACGCTTGGAGTAATAATACAAACACCAGTAATCTAACGAATGTCAATGCAGGAACTTACACATTGAGCGTAACGGATGCGAATAATTGCGTTTCTACGATTAATGGAATAGTTACAGAGCCGACAGCTATTGTTTCTCAATTGGTAAATGTTACAAATGTTGATTGTCATGGAAATGCGAATGGCGCAATTTCAACAACGACAACAGGTGGCGTAGGAGCTTATACTTTCCTTTGGAATAATGGCGATACGACAAGTAGCTTGACAAATCTCAATGGCGGAAATTATAATTTGATAATTACGGATGCAAATAGTTGTACTGATACGGTTAATACAATCATAACAGAACCAGCCGTCTTAGCGACTCAATTCTCGAATATTTTTGATGTTGATTGTTTTGGAAATACAAATGGTAGTGCAATAGTTAATCCAACAGGTGGAAATGGAAATTACACTTATCAATGGAGCAATAATGCAACGACCGCAGATATTTTCAATTTGCAAGGCGGAACTTATACTGTTGTTGTAGCAGATAATTTAGGTTGTTTAATTACAGACTCTGTAGTTATTCAAGAACCAACCGCATTGACATTTACTTATGCACTTTCTGCTACAACAGGTAATGACGGTTTTATTGATGTCGCAACTATTGGCGGAACACCAACCTATACATTTAATTGGTCAGACGGAATTAATACGGAAGATAGAACCAATTTAAGCGTTGGAAACTATGCCGTAACTATCACAGATGCAAACGGTTGTTTTGATAATGAATCGTTTATCATATTTGATGGAAATACTTGTATTGACGATATTTACCAAGCCGAAGACGCTACTACAAACGGAGCAAATGCAATATTAAGTAATGCAAATGGTTCGTTAGGTGCTGGTTATACTGCATTTGGTGCGAGTACTTCTGAAACAATTACTTTCGATGTTTCACCAACGACGGATACGGTTTATGAAGTTTCTGTACGATATACGCAAGGTTCAACAGATAAATCAATGGAAATTTCTATTGATGGAAATGTCGTTCATAATAGTTTAACCTTTGCCCAAACAGCTAATTGGGTCACTTGGGGCTATTTGACTTTCAAACAAACGTTGACCGCAGGGACACATTCGATTCAGTTTAGAAATATTCAAGGAAATAGTCCAGACATGGATTATCTGTCATTGTGTATGACTTCGCCAGATACAACTACTTCTACATTTAGTATTAATAATACTTTGTATCAGCCAGCATTGCGACCTTATCCAAATCCAACTACCTTTAATTTGAATGTTGATATTGAATTGTCAAATGCGCTAGAAGGGACATTGACAATTTACGATGTAAGCGGTCGAATGATGTATCAAAACATGATTAAAAATAACGGTCAGACGATTATTAAAGAGCAAATTGATGTAGAGAACTATGCCGAAGGTATGTATTTTGTACAATTGAAAACGGCTTTTGGCAATATTGTGAAGAAAGTTACTGTGTTGAAATAAACGTAGTATCGTAGTGCAAGTCACCGAGGTTTTAGGAGAGGAAACTAATATTAGTAAAAGTAGTGCGAACAGCCTGTTCGCACTACTTTTTTTATATTGGTAATTACTTAAAATATTAATAAATAAAATTGTAAAAACTAGCTTAAGAAATAAAACGTTTACCTACATTAAGAAAATAAT
>CAZMEH010001028.1:0-3518 GCA_964564885.1 uncultured Saprospiraceae bacterium
TTCCTTAAGTTGACGACATTTCACTTTAAGTCTACTGCTCACTAATATTTGATTTTCTATTCTTTCCTTATTCTTTAATGCGAATAAATTGTAGAAAATCCGAATTTTTAGCGACTACCAGATAATCACGATTACCAATGGTTATTTTTGCCATATCTTTAGCATCTCCAGGTACATAAAAACCACTTTCTCTACTCAAAACAGGTTCAAATTCACCCTTTCCATTTCCTTTTAAAAATAGCCCTATTCCTGCGTCATTTCTAGGCGTTTCTACTTCCGAAGCGTGAAGATTACCCACTATTAAAGCATCAGAATAACCATCTTTATCATAGTCATCTACCAAAATCTGATTAATAGAAGATATTTGTGCCAGATTAGGTAAGCGGTG
This sequence comes from uncultured Saprospiraceae bacterium, assembly GCA_964564885.1. Lineage (GTDB taxonomy): Bacteria > Bacteroidota > Bacteroidia > Chitinophagales > Saprospiraceae > CAKZLL01. The sequence continues at coordinate 389 of CAZMEH010001028.1, forward strand.
AATTTCAAAGCTACTGCCTTTATTTTCTAAATAGATATTGGCAAAAGATTTGACTTGATAATGCAAAGAATTTTCTAACGCTTGTTTGGTGTAAACATCGGATAAAGTAGCATTGGCATAAGAGTCGTAATTTTTATATTTAGCTTTTATAGCAGGGATTTGTTGAGCAGAACATTCTCGCCCTCGAACGGGATATTCTTCTCCTTCATTGACGTAACTCAATACAATATCCTTGGTATTATTATCATCAAAATCATCAAAGTAAATATCGAAAGTCGCATTTTCGTTGGCTTTGTATTTGTAATTTTCTCCTAGGTTTCCAACTAGAAAATCGGTATCTCCATCTTGGTCAAAATCTCCTTCGGCAATACCAAACCACCAACCTCTCGTGTCTTCCAAACCAAGAGCGGCAGAAACATCTTTGAATGTTCCTTTTTCATTTTTTAAAACCGTGATAGACATCCATTCTCCAATTACAATCAAATCCGTCCAGCCATCCTGGTCAAAATCTGTCCATAAAGCATCCGTTACCATTCCAGCCTTTTCTAGCATGGACGGACTTGCGTCTGCAAAAAATATCTTATCACCTACACTTTTATTTTCAAGCAAATAACTATTGGTTGGCGCAGGATAATTTCCTGGGATTAGTCTTCCACCGACAAAGAGATCCAAATCTCCGTCTTTATCATAATCACAACTATGCACCCTTGAACTACTGACGAATATTTGAGGAATGGCACTGGCTGCTTTCGTGAAGTTTCCTTGTCCATCATTTATATAAATTCGGTCTTGTAATGCTGGAGCATTAGGTGTAAATTCATTTCCACCACTCGCAATATAAATATCTTTATCGCCATCATTTTCGACATCAAAAATATGAATACCCATATCTTCCGAAGCTTTGTCGGTTTCAAATATTGACGTTTCCAATTGACTAAATCCTGTTTTATGTTGTAAATATACGGCTGTGCTACTATTGGCAGAACCACCGATGACTAAATCATCTTGACCATCTCCATTCAAATCTCCGACGGCTATATTAGGGCCAAACATAGAGGTTTGATGTGGTAATAAAATTTCTTTTTCAAAATCATTATAACGGTTTTCAATATGTCTGTGGTTAACTATTTTTGATGTATTGATTTCGTTTTCAAATATTTTTTCTTTGTTTTTAATTGGGTAATTATTGGGTTCACTGGCTGCTGTATAGGCTATTTTTAAAATCGTATTAATAGACACGTCTTTCAACGTTTGCACTTTTTTGTCAAACCAAGTGATTTGAATAGAATCAATTTGAGTTATTTGACCCAAGCCAAAATGCAATTGTGGCGCAACGGATGATTGAAAACCTCTGGTTAATGTCAATTCTTGGTACTGTTGCATTCCGCCAGCAAATAAGGTTGCTTTTACGCCTAATCCTAATGTATTATTAGTTGAACCCTTAAACCTCAAGGTCAAGTGATTATTTTTTGCACGATTCGTATTTTCATAAATAACTGCCACGTCATCAATATTATTTGTAATAATTTCTAAATCGCCGTCATTATCTAAATCAACATAGACACAACCATTCGAGAAGGTCTTTTCTGCCATGCCCCAATCTATATTTTTTTGCTGAAAGGTTAAGTCGCCATTATTTTGGTAGACATAATTGGCAATTTTTTCGGAAGGAATAGCCAACGTTTTGGCAAGTGTACTGTCTTTATGAACGCCCTTTTTGATAGATGCGAAAAAATCTCGATTATTGATTTCTCTCCTAGTTCCATTCGCAATAAAAATATCTTTCCAACCGTCATTATCTAAATCGGCCAATAACGGACTCCAGCTCCAATCGGTAGAAGAAACGCCAGCTAATCTTGATACATTGCTAAAATCAGGTAGGTTAGGAGCTGATAAATTACCATTATTTAATTGTAGACTGTTTTGCATATATTGATAATGAAAACCCGAATTGACGGTACTCCAAAACAGTTGAGGATTCATGCTCGCCATGTTTGCTTTAGCTCGACGATTTTTTTCGGCAGTCATGTCTACTTGTAAAATATCTAATAATTGGTCATTATTAAAATCAGCAATATCTACACCCATTCCATAAAAAGAGGTGTTTTTTGTGCTTTGTTTGACTTGCTCTGAAAATGTTCCATCTTGATTATTAATAAAGAGATAATCGGGTGTACTGAAATCATTGGACACGTATAAATCTGGATAACCATCTTGATTGAGGTCGCCAACGGTCGCACTTAAAGACAATCCAAAAGTTTTTAATCCTGCTGCTTCTGTTACATCAATGAAACGATCTCCTTCTCTTTGATAAAGCCTGTCCATCTCTAAAGGTTTTGGAGATTTCTGTTTGAAAGCGTAATGAAAGTTAGGCGCATTAAATGGAGTAGGCGGGTAATTGGCGACATATAAATCCAAGTCACCATCTAAATCATAATCGAAAAAAGTAGCTTGAACACTATTACTAGGGTCAGCGATACCGTATTTTTTTGCTTGTTCGGTAAAGGTATTATCGCCGTTATTGACGAATAATTGGTTCTCTTTAGGGCCAAACTTTCCACTAACGGAACAATAAATGTCTATAAATCCATCATTGTTGATGTCAACCATCGTCGTACCTGTGTACCAACGGTCATCGCCACTGATTCCTGCGGATTGAGTAATATCTTCAAATTGTAAATTGCCTTTATTTAGGTAAAGCCTATTATCAACCATATTACCAGTGAAAAACAAATCAATTAATCCATCATTATTAATATCTCCTGTTGAAACACCTCCACCCATATAAATGTAGGCATAAGTAAAATAATTTAAACTATCATTTTCAGTTAACTGATTGGCAAAGTCAATCCCTGTCTGACTAGAAGGAAGCGACTGAAACAATGTTTGCCCTGTTTTTGAGGTAGGATTAGTCGAATTAGAACAACTAAAAAATAAGCATAACAATAATCCTAGTCCCAAAGATGAAAATGAAAGAAATTTCATACAGCATGATATTTAAAAGAATGGAAGAAACAGCATTTTTTTAAATGCTATTTCTTCCATGAATTAACTAAATTTTACAATATGTAAATTTACTAATTAAAATCAAAATCAATTGATTCTTATAGCTAGAGTATTATTAATACCC
>CAZMEH010001029.1:0-1968 GCA_964564885.1 uncultured Saprospiraceae bacterium
TAAAACCTACCGAGATGGAGGATTATTAATTGGTGCAGATACAATTGAATCAGCACATCGTTTTGTTTTACAGAAAAGAATGAAGTAATCAGGGCAAAAATGGACTAAAAAAGGCGGACAAGCCATGGCTAACCTTAAAGTTTTCTATCCTAATAATCAATGGAACAAAGTAATCGAATTAATTAATAAAGACACCTCAAAAGTCACTTAATATCCTATAGTCATATTACAAAAAAACATACGACACTTTGAGATGAGCCGCAGTTTTTAATACTTGTCGGCGTACGGTAGGTATTTATAATGGTCTTAATAAGGATAGCATTCAACAATTGATTGCTGATATTGAAACGAATTACGAACTCAGAAACCCTAACTACCGAGCAGTCAGAATCAACCACATCTAATTTTAATTAAAAATATGTATTTTGTGCCTCTTTTGGAACAAAAGTACTACAAAATGACTATTCAGAATATTAGTAAATATCAAATCGTTTTCATTTTTCAAATCATTTTATTTTGCCTGCCGCTTAGTTTAACCGCACAGGACGAAATGAATGTTAATTTTAATAAAATAGGAGACAAACATGTTTCTCGTGCTATCAAAGAGCGTGGATTAGTGACACTTCCTCTAATTCATGAATTACAGCCAACTCCAAACTGTAGAAATGATAAGTCCTACTATGATCATATCAAAACCTATTCGGTTGACCAAAGTCTACAAAACACATGGGATATTTACAGTAAACTCAATATAAAAAAAGCTTGGACTGGAAAAAAAATTGTCCGTTATGGCTTCGTATATGATACCAATAACTGTAAAATACTATATTCTGAACAAGAAAATCAAACCATTGAAATTGGTCAAAAAGTATTTTTTAATGTTCATCTACTAGGTTTTATTAACCTTGTAACCGTTTTAGAAGTGATTGACATTGACGAAGAAGAGCACTCTATTACGTTCTCTTATATGCAAGGTGGCAATACAATGGGTACTCAAAAAATTATATTAGAAGCAACCGGCAAAACGACATTAATCAAACATGTCACTAATTATAGAAGTGTAAAGCCATCGAAACTAAGAGATAAGCGACTTTATCCGTTCTTTCATACGAAATCAATTAATGAAGTTCATAAGAATGCCCTTGGCGGTAAGCTTAAAGATTAGAAAGTAGGTATTTAATTCCACAAATCAGACTTTATAAGTTTTGTAAGCCTATAAAGTCTAACTAAATTAAGCAGCCATTTCAGAAGCTCTAGCTATTAGTTTTTCTTTAGCTCGTTTGATGCGCATTTTCGTAGCACTAACGCCAAAGCCCGTTTTATCACTGATTTCCTGAATAGACATTCCGTTATAATAACGAAGTCTAATTACTAATTTATCCTTAGGTTTAAGTGCTTCTATTAGAGTATCTAATTGTTCCAAACGCTCTTCATATCTAATCTTGGCTAGAACGCCTTCGTTATCCGCTTCTCTATTCTGAAATTGGTTTTCTTCGTAGCTTTCAAAATAGAGCCTTTTATTTTTACGAATATAATCTATGCAATAATTATAAGCGATTGCATTTAACCACATACCAAAATATTTTCCTTTGAATTGAGCTAAACTAGCAAAGGCTTTTAAAATAACATCTTGTGCAAGGTCTTTAGCCAATTCCGAGTCTTTAACTATCTTTAAGCAGCGATAATATACTTTTTGAAAATACCTTCTATACAGTAGGTCTGTTAGTTCTACTCGACCTTGATTAACAATTAAATCGACAAGCATGTTGTCATTAATTTCATTTGGTTTTGGGCTCATAGTGATTTTTTTATTAAAATATTGTAAGCATAAATAACATCTACTTCGAAAATCATGTTGACGTACATTTATTTTCACGGTTTTATGTTCTAAGTAATTAAAGACCAAGATTCTATTATAAATCATTTTGTGACACTCATTTAAATCAAAAAATTCAAAATAATTTCTTA
>CAZMEH010001030.1:0-4494 GCA_964564885.1 uncultured Saprospiraceae bacterium
GAACACTAAATGCTGCACCATATAAACTTGCTTATCAGAAGTTGCAAAATAACGTTCTGGAGTACCGTTTGGTAAATTAGAAGAAAGTCCTTCTGTCTCGCTTGTATTTTTATTTGGAATAGGATAAAAATCTACTCTTCGTTCTGTTCCATCTGTCGTTTTCACGGTGACAACACAAAACGGCAAAATGTCTTTATTGTCTCTTAATTGACTTGGAACATCGCTTTTAATCGTCTCTGCCACCAATCTCTTAAACTCCGTTACATATTGTTGAGCCGCCGCTTCATTGATAGGTGTGTTAATTTTTGTAGTAGTTTCATAAAATGGCGTGATCGTATATTCTTTATTTTTTTGATTTAAAATAAATGAATGAATCCGTTGATTTGGATACTCTAAACTCACACTTTCTATCTTATCATAAGGAATTTCAAAAACGGTTCTATCTCTCCAATCTCGTTCTGAAACCATATAACGAGGCATTAAATGTCCTTCCCAAATAGGAATATGTACCACGTAAGGTTGTTCAAAACCTTCCATCATAGCATGTGTTCCTTGATTATCAATGGCAATACCTCCGACTTGATAGCCTTTTATTTTATTACCATTCTTATCAAAAAATCGAACTAAACGACCTCTTTCTGCCAGTTCTCTATAAACACCCTCCTTCGCAGCATCAGGCAAAATATAAAGTACATCAATTTTTGTTGCCGTTTCGAGTAATAAGTCAATTGCTGCTTGACGAGCCTTATATTTACCGTTCACTTCCCAACTTCCATTAGGTTGTTTAATCAATTCAACTTTGTTGTTGTCTCTATCTCCAATAAAAATACGATGAATTTCATCTGTGTTATTTATTGTAAAATCATTGGCTGAATTACCAAAAGTATCTCCACTTTGACCTTTTATAAAAAGACCAATCGCTACGGCTAACACGATAAATATTACGGTGTAAAGTACTGTTTTATTCATATTATAAAATGGAATGTTGGAAGAATGGAATGTTGGAAGAATGTTGGAATATTGGAGAAATGGAATATTGGAGAAGTGGAGTGATGGAATGCTGGAGTATTGGAGTGATAGAATGTTGGAAGAATGGAGAACTGGAGAATTGGAATGTTGGAAAAGTGATCTATTGAAATAATAATACATTCAACATTCCATACTTCCACTTTTCCACCACTCTACTTTTCCATCATTCCATTATTCCACTTTTCCAATGCTCCATCACTCCAATGCTCCATCACTCCATTCTTCCATCACTCCATCACTCCACTTTTCCAACATTCCATCATTCCAGTTTTGTTACTGTGCAAACCTACGTCTGCGTATAAAGTTGAATGCTATACCAAAAATACCTAATAATATTAATGGCAATATGATATTTAAAAACTGCCATTTTCCTCTTTCCTCTTCTGCTTTAGATTTGTTCAACAATCGAAGTTTAAGTTCCTTTGAACGTGCTTCGATTAAATTGTCTTTGCCCAACATATACTCAATACAGTTCATCATCAATTCCTTATTTGCAAAAGTATATTTAGCAAATTCATTGTAACCCAATGGCATAGGTTGTAAACCTTCCCGTGTCCTACGAACTGGATTTCGGATGACATCTCCATCAGAAATAACCATCATTCGATTGTTTTCGCTTTTGGCTTTAAACGATTGACCGATACTTTTTAAAGTGTCTTGCATGCCTTTCGGTACAACGTTTTTGAACCTAGACTCAAACTCTCCTTCGATAACGACACCCAAATTAAACTGTTTATTGAAAACTTTTTTGTCTGGCGCATAACGAAGTATGTCAAAAAACACTCGAACAGGTATTCGCTGCTCTCGTGATTGAACAGATGATTGTAAAAATATCTTTTTTTGAATATTGACACCTTTCGTTTCAATCGTATCTATCGAACTTGGAAACTGCAATTCTACTCGATCCAAATTTTTTGTAATCGTATGATTAACATTTGTCGGATCAATTACCGGATGATACCACCAATCAAACATATCAAATTGCGGATTGTTGGCATCGCCACCAACGGGTAACGCCAATGGAGAACATTCCAAATCTAACACCAAATTGCTATTGATACGAAAACCATATTTGAAAAACATATCATCCAAATTGAGTTTAAAATCAATCGGAACGTGTTCTCGTTTTCCACGAAGACTATCCAATGAAGCAGCTACTTTATCCACTAACCACATCACCTTTCCGCCGTTCATTATATATTGGTCAATCTTAAATTTATCTTTTGAAGAAAATTCCTGAGATGGTTTTGCGACTATTAATAAGCTCACCAAATCATTGATTTGCGTGATACTATCCAACTTTATACGAGTTGTATAATAATGCTGTTGAAGTTCTTTCTCCATTTCTGCCGTCTGATAAGCGTTCAATTCTCCGTGTCCGTCGAGGAATACAATGTATTCTTTCGCCGATGACATTAGGTTTTCAAAAGCATTAGCAAACTTATATTCTAACTGTCGAATAGAATTATTCAAAGCAATCTCTGGATTTTCGCCTTGCTTATTTTCAAGCAAATTAATCGGCATCGAACGACCTTTGTAACGAATAACCGCAGCAGGATAAATATAAGATTCACTACTTTCAGCATTCCCTTTTACGGCAAGTCGAGTTGGTGTCAAACCCATTTTACCAAGTAACGCTACTTGCTTATTGACATCTTCGACATTGCCAGCATACGGATCTATAAATTGATAGTCAACTTGGCTCGAAAGTGATCTGAATTTTTTCAACATGTCTTTAACACCACTTTGCAAACGTCTAAATCCAGCAGGAAAATCACCTTCCAGATATACCGTTACAAAAACCTTTTCGTCTAGGTTTTCGATAAGTTCTTCTGTCGAATCCGTCAACGAATATCGCTTATCGTCCGTTAAGTCAAAATAACCATAAACGAATTGAGCAACTATATTAAGCATCACTAAAATACCGACGACCAAAGCAAGCCGAAGCAGTGATTGCTTACGATTAGAATTTATTTTTTTGTTAGATTCTGACATTTTTTTAATCAATTAATAGGCTCTTCGAGCCTTTTAGTGATTGGTGATTGGTGATTAGTGATTAGTCTGTTTTAACTTTAACTCTTTAAAATAAGCAAAGTTTTGAGTTTTTAATTTCACTAAATTTTTCCAAGAACCAACTTAAAGCTTACAACTGTAAACTCGTTTTGTTCAGTACAATTACTATGCGGTCTAATTCCAATAGCTATCGGAACGTAAATCCTGTTTGTCAATTTTGCCAATAGGTAGACTAAAATCTAAAATTAGCTTACCATTTTCGTCTTTGCAAGACCGTGTTCGTGAGCGCTATGAATAAAGTGATGAACGATAAGAAATAGATGATGTCTCGGGTATCTAAGATTCCTCGACTAATCGAATTATAGTGATAATTGATTCCCATCATTTCTATAATGTAGTCAATTGTCCCAATAAACCCTGGAAAATTGCTCATCAAATCAAAGCCTTTGAAACACATAAAGCATAAGAAAACGCCAACAATAAAGGCGACAATTTGATTCTTAGTAATAGATGATGCAAACATACCGATGGCTACAAAAGATGCGCCGAGCAATATCAAACCAATAAAAGAACCAACGAAAGCACCAGAGTCAACATTTCCAACAGGCGAACCCAATTGATAAATCGAATAATAATAAATCAAGGTGGGCACTAAGGCAAAAATGACTAAAAAGACCGCAGCAAAATATTTTGCAAGGATAATTGTCAAGTCAGTTAATGGTCGAGTTGCAAGCAATTCGATTGTTCCTGTTTGCTGTTCTTCTGCTAACAATCGCATTGTAATGGCAGGAATTAGAAACATAAAAATGTTTGGTGTCGTAATAAATAACTCATCCAAACCTGCGTAGCCGTAGTCAATCAGATTTGTATTTGGGAAAACCCAAAGGAACAAACCCATCACAACCAGAAACACGCCAATGACAATATAGCCAATCAGCGAGCTAAAAAAGGAATTGACTTCTTTAAAAAAAATACTCTTCATTTATATATGATTTAGGTGTCGGATATTTTTGAAGTATCCGATACCTGCTAAATTTATTCTAAAAAATCTCTTTTCTCTGTTCTTCATTAATTAGAAACATAAACAGGATTACGGTCATTAAAAATCAACATCGACTTATATAATTTTTCAGAAGCTTGTGTTTCATTAAAATCTTCCAAGGTTGTCATTAACTTTTCATCCGTTTTGATGATCCATTCTTTGAAAATTGGCAAACTAAATGTTTCCACTTCACCTGTTTCAAAGCTCATTATTTTCTCTACCGTAACTAGTTCCTCATTTTGAATACTTTTCTTGAAAATTGGTCTTCCAGTATTCGGATCATAAATTATCATCGGAACTTCTTTCATAATATAAGCCTCGTAAGTAAAATAACAAATTCGACCACGAGTTCTCAAAACCGTAAATTCACTTGTCGCACGAGATGGAATATCTACCCTTATATATGGTAC
>CAZMEH010001031.1:0-1746 GCA_964564885.1 uncultured Saprospiraceae bacterium
TTCTTTCGTCGTTCCTTGCGTAGAGGTCGCAGGAATCGTCCAATAACAGCCTTTTAACTGTCCATAGCTCACACAGAACTTACTTTCATTCGGAATTTCTGTAATCATCAAACTGATTAACTGATGATTTAACGCTCTTTTATGAGCTTCTTTTTCTTCATCAGTATCGCCTTTAGTTGGAAGATCTAATGAAAACACAGATGGCGTAAAACCTTGTTTTGCCAATTCTTCGGAAACAAAATTGATTTTTGCGGTAGGTAAAGTATCGTTGATGAAAGTTACAAATTCACGAGTATTCTTATACGCATCATCAATTCTTTGAATCATGGAAGGCAATTGTTTGGCTAATATTTCCATTTGAAGATTAGTCGCTTCGTTATCGCAAAGTCTTAGATGGGTTTCTATTTTTTCCATCAACGCATCCGCCTTTTTATTCGCAACACAATAGCCAGCCGTACATTTTCCGCCACTTGGAAACTTCGAGCCGCTGACATATGCAATGGTTCTAATCGTTGAAAGTATTTCATCGTCACCTAGAAAGTGTACATTCGGACAAAAGGTTTGATCTAGAATGAAAACTGGATCAATCGCCGTTTTACCCGTTGCCGTTTTACGCACTTTACTCAACACCTCTTTCAACTGGATAAGATCTGGAACTTCAACCCTTGGGTTTGTTGGAATTTCAGCAATGATATAAGGTACAGCATCTTCGTGCGCCATTTTATCTAAAACGATATCGATACTTTGAACCATATCATTATCACCATCAACCGCCAAATCTACCACTTCAACATTATCAATACAAGCAGCAACTCGCCTTGCTTGATCATTTGTTCCGCCATAACAATTGGTCGGAACTATAATTTTGATAGCCTTTCCTTTATGATTTTCTAGCGCATCATGAATCAATCCCATCATAATCGCATACTGAGTAGATAATCCACTAGAACCAAGCACTGCCTTTGTATTTGTGCCAGTAATGGCGGCAATTGAGTTTAAGACAAATGTTTTGTTTGTCTCTACATCACTTTTTTTAGTATCAAAAGGAGACTTTTCTATTAGCAACTTTAAGGCAGCAAGCGAATCGGCTGGCGTCATTGCAATGGTTTCCCTTCTTCGGACATGTTGAATTGCAGAAATATATGTTTCGTTTTGCTTGCCATTTATCAATAAAACACTTCCAAAACTAGGATGAATATTGACAAAAAAGTCAATATTTGAATTGAGATCAGTAGTAGAAACTTCTTCTTGTTGTGAAATGAAAATGGTGCTGCCGTCAAATTCAGAAATTTCTTCTAAGGTTTTAACTTTCTTTAATTCAAATTTATAACTATAAACACTTCTTAGTATTTCAGTATCAAAAAATTCGGGCAAATCGTCCGTATGAACGATTTGGGTGTTTTTACTATCAAGTAAGTTTTTTCTTAGAATGGCTAAAACCGCAATCGTTTTTGATGAAAAACTGATTACATTTTCTGCATTTAGATGGTTTGATTTAGCAATCGTCCATTCTAGCAAACAAGATAACGGATGACCTAATCGAATATAATCGTAAGAAGTAGGTAATTCATTGAGTGCCGAAAATTCCGCATTATTGGCATTGAATAAGGCTTCAAACTGTTCTAAGAATTGAACTTTTGCCAATTTCTCATTATAAATATCTAGTCGATGAGTGGTTAGATTGAGCCAATCAGCTGGCATGTTTTCTAATACTTCTTTTATATAATTCCGCATGTTATTATTTTT
>CAZMEH010001032.1:0-6441 GCA_964564885.1 uncultured Saprospiraceae bacterium
GCACTTGCTTCGCTTCATACAAATGCGGATTTGGCGTTCCGTCTTGTTGAATTAAACCATTGATACAAAAATTATTATCACTCGGTATATTTTCATCACCAAAGTCGCCGCCGTAAGCAATCACACGTTTTCCACCCACTTCTTTATACAAACCTTGATCCATCCAATCCCAAATAAAACCGCCTTGCATTCGTGGGTTTGAACGAATTAAATCCCAATATTCTTTAAAGTTCCCTAAGCTATTTCCCATTGCGTGCTCATATTCGCATTGAATAAGCGGACGATTTGGATTTTGCCCCACGAACTGTTCCATCAATTCAAACGGTGCATACATCGGGCAAATAATATCTGTATTCCATTCTACGCCATTGTTTGTTTGATAAGCAATCGTGCGCTCATATTGAACAGGTCGAGCACTATCTCGCTCTTTTACCCAATCGTAAGCCGCAAACATATTCACGCCATTTCCCGCTTCGTTACCGAGCGACCAAATGATAATGGACGTATGATTTTTATCACGCTCCACCATTCTAATCACTCGTTGCAAATGCGCTTCTTTGAAGGTTGGATTGTTGGCTAAAGTCTGATGCGGTTCGTAACCGATAGCGTGAGATTCAATATTTGCTTCATCCACGACGTACAAACCATATTCATCACAAAGTTCATAAAATCGGCTGTGATGCGGATAATGAGCCATTCGTACCGCATTAAAATTATTTTCTTTCATCATTTTGATGTCTAAAACCATCGCTTCTTCCGAAATCACATGACCTGTAATTGGGTCGTGTTCGTGTCGATTCACGCCTTTTAATAGAATAGCTTTTCCATTAAATAGAAGTTGCCCGTTCTTGATTTCAACTTTCCGAAAGCCAAATTTGTGATGAATAACTTCTAAAACTTCTCCTTTTTCATTTTTTAAAATAATCTGACAAGTATATAAATTCGGTTTTTCTGCTGACCATTTTTCAGGATTTGGAACACGGAGGCACGGAGACACAGAGAATGAACTGGGAATGGAATTTGGAACACGGTCCCGATAGTTATCGGGACACGGAGACACAGAAATGATTATTTGGATTATTTGTTCTCCGTGTCTCTGTGTCCCGATAACTATCGGGACTGTGTTCAATCTATCGCCAATACTTAGTCCTTCAAGTTCAACATCCAACTGAAACAATCCATCTTGATAATCATCCGTCAAATCAGCTTTTATAAAGAAATCCTTAATCCTCGTTTTTGGTGCTGCATATAAATAAACCTCTCGTTCAATTCCGCTAATGCGCCAAAAATCTTGACACTCTAACCAACTTCCATCGCTCCAACGATAGACTTCAACCGAAATTTGGTTTTCTCCTACTTGTACAAATTCCGTAATATCAAACTCCGCAGGCAATTTACTGCCTTGACTATAACCGACTTTTTGACCATTCACCCAAAGGTAAAAAGCAGATTTCACCGCACCGAAATGAATAAATATCTGACGACCATTCCAATTTTCTTCAATTTGAAAAGTTCGTTTATAAGAACCAACAGGGTTATAATCGTGTGGAACCTTTAGCTGATGAGGTGTTTTTGTAAATTCATAAGCGACATTTACATAGATTGGCGTGCCGTAACCTTCTAATTCCCAATTTGCTGGCACTGGAATATTATCCCAATCAGAAACATCAAAATCATTTTTATAAAAATCAACAGGTCTATCCGTAGGTGATTTTGACCAATGGAATTTCCAAATACCATTTAATAATTGATAGTACTTTGACTTTGAAATATCTCGCTGTATCGGCAATATTTCATTTTCAAAAGCATAAAAATGCGCACGAGCGGGCAATTTATTGATTTCTACAATGGTTGGATTATCCCATTCTGGTTGATTCATAAGTTTTGGATTAAAGTATTAACGGGCATCTTGTGTTTAGCTCAAAAATAGCGAATTTCTTTAAAAAGACATTTTACCACGATTAAATTTTGTTAATTTGAGCAGTTATTTTTAAACCAAAACCTCTAATGACCAATTTCGAAAATTATTACATCATACTATTTGTCTTTGTACTACTTTTGGGATGTCAAAATGACTCTCCAAATAAGTATAAAAAGAAGTCGTTTCAAAAAGAAGTGATTGTTTTTTATCCCTCTTGGAAGCAGGATAAATTAGCCGTTCGTGATATTCCATGGGATAAAATAACACGAATTATTTATGCTTTTGCTGCGCCAAATGAAGATGGTAGTTTGAATACTAGCAAATTAACGAGGTTACATTCTTTGGTCAAAACGGCTCATAAAAATGGTGTAGAAGTCTATATTTCACTCGGTGGAAACAATGGTGGAAAATATTTACCAGCCGTTGCAAGTGACAAAATTAAGCGCACAAAATTCATTGATGAAATTATAGAATATGCTTCTTTGAATCACTTAGACGGTATTGATGTAGATTGGGAATACTTGAGTCATAGCGACGAAAGACATGATTTAAAAGAAGAACAAATGGCTTTTGTTGTGTTTTTGCATTATTTGAAAGACAAGTTAAAACCATTAGAAAAAGGCTTGTCAATAGATGTTTATGGTTCTTACTGGGGCGGACGATTTTTTATGGATGAGGCGTTGAAGTATGTTGACCAAGTTCATATTATGGCGTATGATTATTCTGGTAAATGGTCAGATCCTGGATTTCATTCGTCTATGGAACAAACCATCGGAAATAGTAAAGATAAATACCCAACAGGTTTGGCGTATTGGTTGGAAACTCGAAAATGGGATAAGGACAAATTGTATTTAGGTGTTCCTTTTTATGGTCGAGACTTCAATCATCCTAGCGTAATTGGTAAACCGTTTCGAGATATTTCAGCAGAGTTTCCAGCTGCTATAAATCGAGATAGCGTCAACAATATATATTATAATGGTATTCAAACCATGCAAAAAAAGATGGATTTGATTAATAAAAAAGATTTGCCCGGTGTGATGGTTTGGGAACTAACACAAGATGCTATTGATGAAAGTAGCTTGTTGAATATCATTGATAAAAAACTAAATAAATAAACATAGGCGTAAAAGTTACTTTTGCTGCCCTCAAACACTTTAATAAGGCAGCTAAAGCTGCCTTTACTACAACTAACCATGTTCAAAACCATAAAGATTTTATTTAGTCAGCCGATGAGTCGCACCGTCGGATTGACTTTTCTATTGCATAGTTTTCTGTTTGGAAGTCTAGCTACTCGCTTGCCTGATATCAAACATCAATTAAATCTCTCTGCTAGCGACATGGGTTGGGCATTGCTAGGCATGTCAGTTGGCGGATTGTGTGTCATGCCATTTATGAGTTGGCTCATGTCCAGATTAGGAACAGGACGTTCTAATATTATCTTCTGTACTTTAATGTCTTTTATCATTTTGATACCAATTACTGCTACTTCATTTTGGATGCTCATCATTGGATTTTATTTGTATGGTGCTACAATGGGCGCACAAGATGTTGCCATGAATGCCGCCGCAGACGCAGTCGAGAAAAAATATGGCGTGAAGATTATGTCTACTTGTCATGGGATGTTTAGTATTGGTGCGATGTTCGGAGCAATTATCGCAAGTTATATTGCAGGACAAAGTATTTCAAAAGAAACCCATATGCTATTTGTGGTATTTGCGATGCTTTTGTTACTTGCTTATCTCTCCCGTCACTTAATGCGTTTACCCAAAATCATTACAGCAGAAGATGCGCTTTTTGTTTTACCCAAAGGCAATTTGCTCATCATGGGCGCAGTTGGTTTTTGCATTATGATGGGCGAAGGTGCAGTGAATGATTGGAGTGCGATTTATTTCAAAGACAGTCTAATGACGAATAGCTATATGACAGGTTTTGGTTTAGCTGCTTTTTCATTGACTATGGCAATTGGTCGTTTTTATGGTGATGCGATTGTTCCAAAATATGGCGCAAAACGCATTGTTGGTTTTGGTAGTTTGCTTGGCGGAATTGGCGTATTAATAGTCGTTGTTTCTCCATCCATCATTGGCGCAATTATCGGTTTTGCCGTTGTAGGTATTGGTTTTTCTTGTGTTGTTCCTGTTTTGTTTAGGAATGCCGCAAATGTTCCGAATGTTGCTTCTGGCACTGGCGTAGCTGCGGTAACTTCCGCTGGGATTTGTGGTTTTTTGATTGGCCCTCCGACGATTGGCTTTATTGGCGAAGCTTATGGTTTGAATTATGGTTTAGGAATCGTTGCTGTTTTGGGAGTTTTGGCGTTTTTGTTTTCGTTGCGGGTAACTTGGTATGATTAAAAGATTATTTAACTCAATCAAGGCTTTTCAATTATCTTTTTGCAAAAAAAATCTATACCTAATTACCTACCTCAATTTACTTTTGTCCTTCCATTGACACACTAATCATTATTAGTTTCATCAGAAATAAGCTAATTTTAATTTTAACTAAAAAGAATTGTTCAATTAAATAACAGAAATGAAACATATTTTATCTAACTTATTTTTAATCGTATGTATAGTTTCCACAAGTTCAATGGCTTTTGGTCAAAAGAACCACGGAAACTACGATGTATTACTCAAATCAGGCACGATAACTTTTACTAATAATATAGAAAATTTTATCAATCAACCGAACTTGACCGTATTTGAAGCGAAAGAATCTCACTTTTATCGGTTCATCCAATTTGACGAAGTACCAACAGAAGCAGAACTCGAGCAGATCGCTAATAGAGGTATTAAACTATTAGAATACATTCCACACAAAACATATGTAGCAGCTATTCCTACTAATATGGATTTTCAATTGCTTAAAACATTAAATGTTAGAGCAATTAGAAAAATTGAAGCTAATATTAAACTAAATGATTACCTACGCAGCCAAGCTTATCCAAACTGGTCAGTAGAAGGTAACGAGTTATTATTAAACGTTAAATTATACGAAGCAAAGAACAGAAAGCAGTTATTATCTGCTATGCTTGGACTTGGTGCAAAAGTGATTAATATCTATTATCGTAGTAATTTAATCCAAATTAAAATTCGTAAAACAGATGATGCCGTTCAAGCTATTGCAAACTTGCCATTCGTTAGTTATGTAGAAACATTTGACCCGCCAGGCGAGCGTGAAGATATTGATGGTCGTGGATTACAGAAAACCAATATGTTGAACGAAGCTACTGCAAATGGTTTAAAATACGACGGTTCTGGTATTTTCATTCAAACTAGAGATGATGGAACAGTTGGACCTCACATCGATTTTGAAGGTCGTATTGAGCAAGTTGGAGCAACTCCAGGTGGTAATCATGGTGATGGCGTAGCAGGCGTTTGGGCTGGTGCTGGCAACCTTAATCCTTACAATGAAGGTGGTGCAACAGGTTCATTCATGTATGTTACAGACTATCAATCTAATCATCAAGATACAACTTATGGTTTGCACTTGTACAGAGGGATGAAAGTAGCTAACTCTTCTTACTCTAATGGTTGTAATGCAGGTTATACGACCACAACTCAAACAGTAGATGGTCATATTTGGAGTAGTAAAACATTGATGTATGTTTTCTCTGCTGGTAATTCTAACAACAATGACTGTGGTTATGGAGCTGGCAATCAATGGGGCAATATCACAGGTGGACATAAAATTGGTAAGAACGTTATCGCAACAGCAAACTTAAACAGTACTGGTTTACTTCAAGGTTCAAGTAGTCGTGGTCCTGCAAGTGATGGACGTATCAAGCCTGATATGGCTGCTTATGGTGCTGGTCAGATTTCTACCGATGAAAATAACACTTACCGACCATTCGGTGGTACATCTGCTGCTGCACCAAGTGGCGCTGGTATTTATACCATGTTGTTACATGCTTACAAGGACATAAACAATGGTCAAGATGCAGAATCAGGACTTATCAAAGCAACTGTCATGAATACTGCTCGGGACTTAGGTAATGTTGGTCCAGATTTCCGATTTGGCTGGGGCTTGTATAATGGCGGTCGTGCTTACAACTTATTGAAAGAGAATCGTTATGTAACGGGTACTGTAACACAAGGAACTACAACTAACCATTCTTTCACTATTCCTGCAAATGTTGAGGAAGCTCGTATTATGGTATATTGGATGGAACCTGAAGCTTCCACTGCTTCTGCTATTGCGCTAGTGAATGATTTGGACATGACGGTAACGGATGGTACAACAATAACGCAACCATTAGTACTAGATGAAACACCAAACGTTACTACATTAAATGCTCCAGCTATTCCTGGTGTTGATAATTTAAATAATGTAGAACAAGTTCGTTTGGTAAATCCAACTGCTGGTACATATACGGTAAATGTGGCAGGTTCTACGGCTCCGTTTGGTGCGGTCGAATACTATGTATTATATGAATACATCACAAATGAAATCAAAGTAACCTATCCTAATGGTGGCGAAGGACTTGACCCAAGTCGCACCGCTCGTATTCACTGGGATGCTTCTGG
>CAZMEH010001033.1:0-3950 GCA_964564885.1 uncultured Saprospiraceae bacterium
AGTTTATAATCCAAGTTAAAAAACACTACCTGTTTCTATATATTTAAACACCTCAATATACTTTTATAAGCTTCACTAATTACTTAGCTTTTCTGTATTCTAAGCTCTATTAGCAACAAAGTTTTGTAAAATCTTATTCACATACTGACTTACTTCTTCGGCTCTATTGACGATCATTCCGTGTGTTCCGCCTTCGATGATAATAGCATTTTGGATTTTTTTTATAGGAAAAATTTTATCTTTTGTTCCATGAATATGCACTAAGTTTTTAGGGTAAGTTTCGTTTTGCCAATTAGAGATGCGATTGACTGCCCATGTTTTGTATTTTGGACTGTTTTTTTCAAACATATCATCAAAGAATTCAACTGCTTCTTGACTGAATAGTCCAAAAAGTCTGCCCCAAACTCTGCGGAAATTTTGTCGCATCTTAGGCGTCGTGAAATAATAAACAGGAAAGTATTTTCCAATTTTCATAAGAACAGGCAATTCTTCTTTTTGCTTAATACTAGAAATAATAATCACCTGTTCGACACGGAGTATTTTTGATAATTCAATCGCCATCATCCCACCAAAGGAAACGCCAATTAGAATAATATTACCTCGATGCTCAATTTGTTGCATCATTCGACGAGCATAATCTTCAATATCTTCTTTGGGTAGCGGTTCTATCCAGTTGAGATGATGAATATTAGGCGCATTAATTTCCATTTTGAAAAATAATCGCTCATCCAATCCCATTCCGCTAATGAGATAAATATGATATTTGTCCATTTGTCGTAGGTTCGTTTTGTTCTAAACAAGTTCTAAGTATAAACACTAAATTACAATTTAGTTGCGAATAAGTCGAAACATAGTTTTTATTGTTATTTAGAGGTTTGATCCTGTAAAATAGAAAACGCCTATTCTAGCTTTTAGAATAGACCTTTTCTGTCATTAATCATTCAATAACCTTGTAAGTGAGAAAAATTAATGGATAAGTATGATTAATTTTGTAACTCATACTACAATATAATATAACGCTTAAATAACATCTGATTAAAACATGGCAAAGAATAAACTTAAAAGCCCCAAAAAGCGAAAAGGTCTCAATAAAAAAAGATCTTCAAAACCGCCTCGTGATATAGTAATTAATTATTCAAGTGGTAATATTTTTTCATTGTTTTTTTTTACGATTATTGGAATTATTCCTGGATTTTTTTTCGTGTGGGATGCGTTTCAAGGTGTTTATGTTGATGTTGGAATGCTATCATTGAGTTTGATTTGCTTCGCAGCTCCTATTGCTTTTTTTTACTTTAAGTCCAAAAAGCAAACGTATACTTTCTCTCAAGAAAGGTTAGAAATTATAGAACAGAAAGGAAAGAAAATAACCATTTACCCGTTTGATAGCGTGATTGGATATTATGACTATGAATTTAATTATGGGTCTTCAGAGGGCGAAAGATTATTGTTAAAAACCGAAACAGAACTACTTAGTTTTTCTTCAAATGATTATTACAGTTATCCTTCATTAAAGCATTTTGCAAAGGCAAATTTTGATAAATTAAATCCTAATGTTTACCGAAAATATTATTGGAAAAGGCGATTGCCTTTCCTTATTCTAATAGTCGTTATTATCATGACAGGTATACCATATGGCGAAAAAAATGCCATAAAAATTCGTTCAACGCCTATTACTTTTTTAGAAAAGCCAATATTACATCGGAACACCGGAAGATCAGGTAATTCAGGTAATTACTATACTTGGGAATTTAAAGTAAAAGAATATCCTGAGTTCATTTTTAAATTACCAAAGAAAAAGACGAATGTTGATTTGAAACGATTTTCTAAAAATAGCAAAATAGGTATTTTAGTGGAAGAAAATATTTTAGAAATGAAGTTACTGAAAACAAAAGAACCGACCTTTAGACTGAAACACTTTAGCTGGGAAAATGTATTTGTAAAAGGCTTGAAACTTGTAGAATAAATGATCTGCTGCAAGTTTCAATGTTTAAAATAATCCTTAGGAATATTAACGAAATTCATTCCATTAAAACGAAATAATCCGCCAGAAAAGCCGAACCACATCGTTCCGTCTTTATCTTCTAAGATACTTTGAATACAATTATTAGTATAACCTTGATTTTCTTGATAGTTAATGAATTGCTGCCCATCGTATTTAAAAACACCATAATGTTTAGAAACAATCCAAATATTTCCTGCTGTGTCTTCATAAATAAGACCAATAGTTTTTTTGCTTAAACCTAAAATAGTTGGAAATCTGGTAAAAGATTTGCCATCATAGCGAGCCAAACCAGCATCTTTAGAATCTACAAATGAATAAGATTTATCCTTTTCGGGAACTCTTGTTGTTTTCGAACCAAACCAGATATTACCTTTCGTATCTTCCAAAATACCTGTAATGTTATTATTGCAAAGACCATCTTTTTTTGTAAAATGAGTAAAGGATTTTCCATCATATTTATAAGCACCAACGCCATCTGTGCCAAACCAAATATTCCCTTTTGAATCCTCTATAATTTCCCAAGCTAAATCTGTAGAAAACCTAGAAGATGTATTTTTCATATCACTTTCTGGCAATGAAAACCTAGAAAAAGACTTTCCATCGTAGCGACAAACGCCGCCAACTGTTCCAACCCAAATATTTTCTGACTTATCTATTAATATACTCCAAGTGCGATTGTCGCAAAGTCCATTGTCTTCGTTGAAATTAGTAAACGAATTTCCATTGTATTTAGAAACGCCATTTGTTGTAACAAACCAAATATTTCCATCCTTGTCTTCCGCTATTTGGTTGACTTGATTGCCAGCTAAACCATCTTTCGTTGAAAAATAAACTAAGGACTTTTCACCTGCCTGTTCAGCAGACAAATCATAACGAGCAACACCTCTTGCTAGTGTTCCGAACCAAATATTGCCTTTCGAGTCTTGAAAAACTTCTCTGACATATTCTCCAATTTGGTTAGCATAATCAACTTTAATTCGTTCTTGTTCTGAAAAACTAAGCGGTTTATAACCAAATAGATTGCCTTTTGGTGTCGTGTCAAGCGAAATAGATGCTGTTTTTATATTATTTATTGCTGAATTAGGTTGCTCTTTCGTATTGCAAGAAATCATGAAAAATAAAGCGACTATCAAAAGGTAACTTTTTATAATTATGAATGATTTTTTCATCAGTTTAATTTTTATTTGCTATGAACTTGTTTAATAACTCATGCTGAAACTATTGAAAAATACTTGATTTTCACCGATAGCTATCGGGACATTTTTATTTTCGTCCCAAAGCCTCGGAACAGGAATAAAAATGGCTGAAGTATTGGAACTCTACTCATGAGGTTTGACCGAGTATCAATGATTTGTCAAGAGGTTAGCAGTAAGTTTTTAAACAAGTTCATTAGTATAAAATATGGTCAAACTATTTTAGTCTGTGATATCAAGTCAATTTCTCTATAAAGTGATGGTTCTGGATCTTCGTCGGGTGATCTGTCAGGAATTACGGAATTAAAAATGACAGATAATCTAAACGAAATAACAGTTATTCGATTTTCAGTCAACCGTCCAGCACAATTGAGCTATATCAAGGATGTAATTCGTGCCTGTTGTATAAGGAGAATTTCAACCAAAAAAATTTTCCATCGTAAGACTAGCACCTTATTATTAGAGCCATTAAAACGTATGCTAAAAGTCAGGTACTAAAAAATAACTTAGCCTATAAAAGTATCACAGAAAAATCATTTAAAACCAATTTTATAGCAAAAATAAAGTTTTAACAAATTTTTGAAGTACAAACATTGCAAACTCACCTTCTATGTATGTGGTTAGTAGTAATTTGCTTCTTTTTAATTCTTAAAAAAGGTTAAAAATCAAGTTTTTTCTATGAATAGCGATAAATATCTTACAAATAGTAAAATATTTTTTCAAGAAAATCAACATTAACATTTTATTAAAAATAT
>CAZMEH010001034.1:0-3190 GCA_964564885.1 uncultured Saprospiraceae bacterium
ACTAGTCCATTGACATTATCCATCAAGTTGATAGCATTGTCATAATGTTTACTTGCAAAAATTTCAGCATCATTTCTATCTTCAAAAGCTGCAAATTGCATTTGTATACAACTCGCCAAATTGATATAATCCACCGCAGTTTCTGCTCTTTCTGCCAATGCTTCTAACAGTTTGCCCCAAGTTGTCGCATATTCCGCCGTAGTTTTTGTAATGCCTTCTTCTTTGTAATACGCACGATAACACAGATTACCAAAATAGCGATTCACCAAGCCGATGAGGTTACTCAATTCCAATTCAAAAGAACTGCCTAAAAATTCTTCCTCATAAACCATTTCACTCAAATACGGCTCAATCACCAAAGCGTCGATTTGTCCGTCGATTTCAAGTGCTGCTCTAAAAGCATTTTCAAATTCATAAGTATTTTCAGCTGCCCTTACTTTGTGTACTAATTCTGCTTTTGAACTCATATTTTTGATTTTACTATCGGCTTTAACCGACAAAGTGAAAGTATTTATTTAATCTTGTCGGCTAAAGTCAACAAGATATTTATCCTTCAATAAGAAACATCAAACTCTGAAAGTCAGGTTCATACTCTAACTCAATACCTTTATCTCGTATCACATCTCTATCAAAATCAAAAACTTCACTATCATACACCAAATAAGAACCAACGTACTCAGGACCAGACTTACGGAAATCGTCCATATTGGAATAACCTAAAAATATCAATTTAGCCAAGTCAAAATTTTCCGTTTCGAAATTGAAATCAAATACGCTAATATTATCATGGCAAATAGTCACTTGATTTTCTCGGCTTTTAAATTCCTTAAAGTTTTCATGTTCCATCCAGTGATGAAGTTGCTTTACGCCATTTTTAGATACGCCAATACCAATGTCTTCCTCTAAATTATCATAATCAATACCATACGTTTCTTTGTTCGCATCTAAGAAAGCCGTTACAATCGCAGTCGTTTTAGCGTCTTCATAATCTGGAAAATCCGTTTCGCCTAAGAATTTTTTTAATTCTTGTTTCTCGACTACTATTTCATCATTGACTGTAATTGTGATATAAGCATCATCTTCTATCACTTCTAAATCATGACGAGGGTCATCAAGAAACCATTCATAAAAGCGATAATGTCCCATTTCATCATCTTCAACCATTTGAATGATTTCCATCATATTTGGACATTTCTCCGCAATAATATCCATGTCGAAATTAGATTTAAACACCTCCAACTGGTTTTCAAAACCGTCTAAAGTCGTGTGAAATAAGGCTTTTATCACATCTCCAATCTCTTCGATGTCTTCCGAAGCACAATCCAATGCGGTTTGAAGCTCTGCTAAATACTCTTCTCTCACAGCACCAAAAAAGTAATTTGGTATTCGTCCACTAATTTCAATTTCTACATTATCTACGTTATCTATGAGTTGTACTACCTTTTTAGTAAAAGCATCCTCATTTCCTAAGTATTCTTGAGCAGATTCCAATAGTTGCTCTCTATACACTTGACAATCTATTAGTGGAATTGCCTTTTCAAAAGATGTTCTGGCTTTGTCTTTATCCGCTAGACCATCAGCTTTGCCATAAACATCTCCTATCAAAAGGAAGTCATGAAATTCTTTTGCTTTCTCTTCTGCTTTCTCGAGTAGTTTAATCGCCCAGTCCTTATCGGCAAAAGAAAACACTAAATCAGCTAAAGCCCTAAGGTCTTGGGAATTATCCGCTTTCTGCTCTGCTTTTTGATACAGTCTTATTACCAAATCTTTGTCGAATTCTTTTACTTTATCTGCGAAATATACACAGTCACGATAACTCCTTACTAGCGTTTCTGCTTTTTGGTAGAGTTTGATTAGCCAATCCTTATCGATTTCTTTTACTTCATCCGCTATCCGTAAAATATCACTCGAAGATTCTGCTTTGTCCTCTGCTTTTTTGTATAATTCAATTGCCCAATCCTTATCTGTATCAGATACAAGTTCCGCTAATGACATCATATCAGCCGTGTCTTCTGCCATAGCTTCTGCTTTCTTTGCCGTAGCCAAGAATCGGTCAGTTTCATTGCGTTCTTTTAGCTTATCACAAACTGCATTAATATCGAAAAAATCTTCAGCAGCGGCGGCTATTTTTTGAAGAATTTGATCAGCCCAAGCGGTATCACCTGCTTCTAATAAGTCATCGTAAAGTGAAGAAGCCTCCCAAGAGTTCTCCTTATAATCGCCTTTGATTTTAGCTTCTTGCTTTTTGAATTCTGCAATTTGCTCTGCCGTCAAATCGCTACTTGGAGTTACTTCGCCTAAACCTTCTACTTCTGCATCAGAACTAATCGAATATCCTAAGGTTTTAGCTTGAGCAATGAAGTTGATAATATTGTCTTTGCCCCATTGACGACAAGTCACAACTTCTGTTCCGTCAGGCAAGGCAAACGGAGCGTCTAGGTAGAAATCCTTTTCTTTTTCAACCTCGCTTTTCTTAGCTATTACGCCCTTCGTACCTTGCAAATTATTAGGAAAATCAGTTTGTAAGGTTTCCCAATTCGGTGAATTTTTAGCGATATAATCTTTTACAATCGCTTGTACCAATCGAGATTTATTGAAATTTTCGCCAACACCTGATACATTATATTTTGTGTAATCTTTTGCCATTTTTATTATTTATTAATTTGATTATACTTTACAATTCAATATTTTTGAAAGCAGGTTCTACCTGATTATCCCAATAATTATCATCACTCATATCCACATCAACAGAAGATTCGCAAACTTCTTTAGAGTCCGCAGAAACTTCAAATGTTCCAATTTCACCAAAAGATTCTTCCCAATAACGACCATTAACAAAGGAATCTTCATCTTTCGCTTCTACCATCGCAGCGATTTTGTGCAACAGTTCATAAGGCACGTATTTTCTTGTATGAATCGAAAAATAGTAATGGTCATCTTCAAACCAATCATCGTATCTTGTCATAGACGCATCGCCAATTCTATCTGATAGCGAATCGCCTTTATCTCCACCAAATACGGCATCAATTCCTTTTGCAGAGTTTTCCGCTCCACACCATAATTGCTCAAACCATTTAAGCGTTTCTTTGTCGTCTGAAAATAGCTTTACTTCGGTTGTGTACATTACGTTCTCTTTTTAAGTTTTATTAATTCTGAAACTACCCTTTTACAAAAAAAGATATATCAGGGT
>CAZMEH010001035.1:0-4370 GCA_964564885.1 uncultured Saprospiraceae bacterium
TTTTGATTTTATTCAAGGCAGTTTCGAGAAAAATAGCCACGCTATCTCCCGAAAAACTAACGCAGAATAAAATTTAAAGATGATTTTGCAGGCATATTAATTTTTGTGAATAAAGACTATAGACTGTATGAAAACAGCTTAAACCTTATAGATTTTTGAAATCTATAAGGTTTAGAAAAGGTATAAAATCTATTTTTTAGAAACCAAATCAGCTTGTGCATTTTTTTCATCAATTCCGATTCCGAATAGCGCAAAATCATACTTCACTGGATCGTTTGGGTCAAATGCTTTTAGGGCATTCGTAAGTTCCAAAACGGTTTTCCAATCTGTTTGCTTTCGCTCAATCAGGTTGAATCTTCTGGCAATTCTATCTACATGAACATCTAAAGGTATTAGCAGCTGACTAGTTTTGATATCGTTCCACAAACCTAAATCAACGCCTGTGTCATTTGGGCGAACCATCCAGCGCAGAAACATATTCAAGCGTTTACAGGTTGATTTTCTGATTGGCGTGGCAACATGTTTTCTGGTTCGCTTTGGCGCATCTTCCAATGAAAAGAACAATTCGTGAAAGCCTTTTAAACCATTTTCAATATTAACATCATCCGCTTTGACAAATTGCGAAAAACCTGTTTCGAGTGATTTATTTTTAGCATAGAAATCTTGAAAAAAGGTTAAAAAATAGAGCGTATCCGTGTATTGAAAAGTCCTATGTTTAAAATCCGAAAATTTCGCACGATCTTTTTCTTCATGATTTGTAATAAAGTCATAAGGTGCGCCATCCATGAGTTCAATCAACCGATTTGCGTTATTGATAATGGTCTTTCGGTTGCCCCAAGCGAGCATAGAAGTCCAAAATCCAATAATTTCAATGTCTTGAAGTTTTGAAAAACGATGAGGAATTAAAATTGGATCGTTCTTTATGAATTGAGGTTGATTAAATTTTTCAACGGCTTCGTCTAATCTTTCTTTGAGTATTTGCTGATTCATTAAATGGTCTCCTTTTTTTTAATAAACAACAAAGTTAAGCATATAATCGGTAGATTTCTTGATAATGAAATGTGTATCTTTGCTTGCTAAAAGAAGGCTTAAAACCTAAACACAATAAAGGAGTTTGTATGTTAAATTTTTTCAAAGAAGCGAATACTTATCAAATAATTGTTTGGGCTATTATAGTAGCTGGAACGATTTTTTCGATTTTCCCACCAGACGCATTATTTTTTAAAATAGGCGCAAAATTTGCAATCCAAATCATGTTTGCTTATCTGGCACTGAGCTTTATTTTCCTTTTTGTTGGAGATCAAAAAACGATGTTTATTAGCCTCGGATGTTGTGCTATTCTTTGTTTATTTTTGAGAATAGGCGCAGCTACTGCATTTGCTCCAAAATTGGATAAAGGCAATCCGTACCTCAGTATGGCAACCTTCAATCTAGGAAATAGCGATGATGATTTTGACAGTACTTTTAATATGATTTTGAGTTCTAATGCGGATCTAATTGCATTGCAAGAAGTAAATCCAGATTGGCACAACTATATTAAAAACAATCCATATGTTGAAAAATATTACCCTTACGATACTTCTCTAGTTAGAATGGATTTCTTAGGAATGACTATTCTTTCCAAATATAAATTTCTCAAAATAGATACTTTTCATTACGAACATATTCCAAATTTCATCGGCTGTATTCAACATGATAGCCTAGATGAAAAGATTTATTTTATCAGTTCTCATACTACTCCGCCAGTTAGTTTAAAAGCTTATGAAAGTATTCGTAGACATTTAGAGCAAGTAGCGGATACGGTTAAGACGATTAATGATCCAATTTTTGCTTTAGGTGATTATCAGGTTGTTCCTTGGTCAGATGAGATATTATCTTTTAGACAAAAAGCAAACTTGGAAGATAGTCGAAGAAATATTCCGACAAGTTACTTTCCACACGACCATATTTTCTTTTCCAAACAATTTGAATGCATTGAATTATTATCTATAGGAAGTCAACGCACGACACATTTAGGCATCGTAGGTAAGTATCAACGGAAAAAAAATGAAGCAATTACTACAGAAACGATTGAATAGTTTTAAATACGCTATCAATGGCGTTCGATTACTTTTTACGACACAAATCCATGGAAAATTTCATCTTTTCTTTGGATTTTTTGTTGTTGTGGCTGGTTTATTTTTCGACATTTCAACGACAGAATGGTGCTTGGTCACCCTTTCTATTGCTATGGTTATTGGCGCAGAAGCATTCAACACGGCATTAGAAAAACTCACCGATTTAGTCTCTCCTGATTATAATCCATTGGCAGGTCAAGCAAAAGATTTAGCAGCAGGTGCTGTTTTGATTTGTGCTTTAGGTACATTAGTTATTGGATTTATTATATTTTTACCGAAAGTATTAATGTTGTTTTATTGATTTATAGAGCTTACGTAGTCGCTAAAATGTTTGACGTTTTGGAAACGTCAAATATTTAGTTGGAACAGAAAACCTATAAAGCAGTGAAACCATACATCAATGAAACCATGAACTTTTCTCACGACCAGATGGGAGTAAATAATAAATAAATAAATGAATCAATACATTTCAGTTTTTTTGAAAGGTATGGCAATGGGTGTTGCAGAAGTAATCCCAGGCGTATCAGGCGGAACAGTCGCATTTATCACAGGAATTTATGAACGATTACTGAATGCAATAAAGTCATTTAGTCCATCGCTATTTGGTGTGCTCAAAGAAGAAGGCGTCAAAGGCGTTTGGGAAAAAATAGACGGAACATTTTTAGTCGCACTTTTTGCAGGAATGTTGGTCAGTTTAGTTTCATTAGCACATTTGATTACCAGTTTAATGGAAGATTACCCTGTTTTGCTTTGGGCATTTTTCTTTGGATTAATCATCGCTTCCGCTGTTTTTATTGGACGACAATTGAGCAAATGGAATATTTCTAATATCATCGCTTTAGTCATAGGAGCTATTATCGCTTATTTCATTACCATCATCTCGCCTGCTAGTCCAAACGAAGCCATTTGGTTTGTATTTTTATCTGGTGCAATTGCTATTTCTGCGATGATATTACCTGGCTTATCAGGAAGTTTTATTTTGCTTCTAATGGGTATGTACACTTATGTATTCAGCGCCATTAAATCGTTAGATTTCGCAATAATTGGTGTATTTGGCTTAGGTTGTGTAGTCGGAATATTGAGTTTTTCTCATGTGTTGTCTTGGACATTTAAACACTATAAAGACATTACATTAGCCTTTTTGACTGGTTTAATGCTCGGTTCACTCAACAAGGTTTGGCCTTGGCGCAATGTCTTGGAAACTCGTATCAACAGTCACGGAGAGGAAGTACCTTTTAGAGAATTAAGCGTATTGCCTAGTGATTTTGCTGGCGGAGAACCTTATCTTTTAGGCGCATTGTGCTTAATAGTGGTTGGTTTTATCGTTGTATTTTTATTGGAGAGGGTTTCAAAATAAATTAGGTTCTTTGAAAAACCTAGTGGAAGTTTCAAGATCGGCGATCGGCGGACGGCATACGGTAAGGCGTTTTTTCTACGAAAAACATTTTATCACAGTTTTTTTCAAAGAACCATAAATTATAATTAGTTATTCGTGATTAGTTTATTCAATAATCACGAATAACTACAGTTTGTTTAAATACTGATTTTGAGGTGGTTAAACAATAGTTTTATAAGAAAACCTTTCCATTTCAAATGGTATTAGATTTCATAATTGGAAGTTCTTCCTTATTAAATCATTCAAAAATGTTCAGAAATAACCTTCCTATTGCTCGAATATTTGGAATTGCTTTTATTGGTATTAGCCTCTTTTTTTTCTCTTTACTTCTTATAAGACTTACCAGAGAACCTTATTATGGAAATGATTTTAATAAATTTGGAGAGCAAGAAATAATAGCACTGCTTTGTGCAAGTGCTACTTTTGCGATAGGATTAGGGATGTTTTTAAAATTAAAATGGGCAAGGTTTTTAGCAACATTTGTCATTTTTTGCGTTGGTGCTTTTTGTGTTTATATATTATCTTCTGAGATTGGTCGCAATTATGAAAGTACTATTATGGGAATTAGTGGAATAACTTGTTGTGTTGCTTTAGCTCTATCTTTTGGTTTATTGATGTACAATAGAAAACTCAATGATGAGTTCAAAGATATTCCAGTAGAGGATGAATATGATGATGCGATAGATAGTATTTTGATGTAATAACCCTTACTAATGTTTACTTACTTTTTTTGAACTTGTTTAAAAACTCACTGCTAATCTCCTTGACGCTAATCCGAGTGCTCGGTATACTTCAGCTATTTTTATTTTGGTAGCCAAAGTTACCGAAATAAAAATGTCCTGATAGCTATCGAGATC
>CAZMEH010001036.1:0-7198 GCA_964564885.1 uncultured Saprospiraceae bacterium
TTTCATACAATGTCAATCGACAAAATCTACCATTGCACCAAATACCAATACCGAAGAGAAAATATACAAATTTCCAGAAGAATGGGTTGGTGAATGGGAAGGTCAACTGAAAATCTACAACGCCAAAGGTAAAACTACAGAAATCTATATGGGTTTGAAGCTTTTACCACTCGGATATGATAAATATACTTTTGTCATTACTTACGGAGCAGGTGAAGAAAAGCAAGAACGCATTTATGAAATTTATCCAAAAGATACAGCAGTTGGTCATTATATGGTCGATGAAAAAAACTTTATTGTTTTAGATAATTTTCTTTTAGGTAATACACTCTACAGCAGATTTGAAGTAATGGGCAATTTACTTTCAACATCTTATGAACGTGGAAATGGTACGATTACTTTTGAAGTTATTTTCGGAAGCGTTGAACCAATCAATGAGACTGGCGGTGTAGATAGTATTCCTAAAGTAAATTCGTACAAAATTGGAGTGGCGCAAAAAGCGATTTTAACACGAAAAGAAAAAAACTGATTTCTAAAATTTCACAACTATTAAAATCTAATTGGTGTTCTATTTTTAAATAAACTGATTGAAAGAAATTAAAGAAAATGAAAGTAGAAAATACGATTATCTCCAACCTTCGAGAAGATTATACCGCTAAAACGCTTGACATCACAGATGTTTCTGAAAATCCATTTGAGCAATTTGGCGTTTGGTTACAAGAATCGCTTAGTGCGGAAGTTCCAGAACCGAATGCAATGACTTTAGCAACAGCAACGCCTGACGGAATTCCATCGGCTCGCATTGTTTTACTGAAAGGATATAGTGAAAATGGGTTTATATTTTATACGAATTACGAAAGCCATAAAGGGCAAGAAATGGCAGAAAACCCAAACGTATCTGTCGTTTTTGTTTGGTTAGATTTGCAACGTCAAATTCGTATTCAAGGGAAAGTCAAAAAGATAAGCGAAGAACAATCGACGACATATTTTCAAAGTAGACCAAAGAAAAGTCAGATAGGAGCGATGGCTTCACCTCAAAGTAAAGTGGTAGCAAATCGTCAAGTTTTGGAAGAAAGTTATGAAAGAATTACAAAGGAATATGAAGGTGTAGAAAAATTGCCTAGACCAAATAGCTGGGGCGGATATTGCGTAGAGCCAACTAAAATAGAGTTTTGGCAAGGTAGAAGAAGCCGTTTGCACGATAGAATTGTCTATCAACTGGAAGAAAATAATAATTGGAAAATCGAAAGATTAGCTCCGTAGGTTTAATGTTCAATTGAACAACCGAATAATCGAATAAAGACTATTATACTTCTTCATTCAATTGTTCGGCTGTTCAAATGTTCAATTGTTCTTTAATTTATTTAACTACAACAACATCTTCCAAGATATACATCAAGCGGTCAATATTATCATTATTCAACTTAATCTTTCCTTTGATAGTAATTTCTTTTGAAGTATATTTTATTTTCTCTCCTGTTTTTGTCTCAGCTTCCAATACCGTTTCTGGACCAGCACCACCACAGAAAAAACACATATTATAAGGATAGCGAGAAAATATAAAAAGATCTTGATCTTGATAACCTTCCAATGGAATGATATAACCTTTGATCGTTATAGTTTTTCCAGAAATCGATTTCACACTTTTGCCAAAGACAGGCACATCAACGTAAATACCAAGTGATTTGTCCATTGTTTTCTTATAAGTCACCTTTTCCATCGTCTTCCAAATATCAGAAGAGGAAGTTTGCGCATTCGCCATTTGAAAAGATACTAAACCTATAATTGCTAATAAAATTATTTTTTTCATTCTTATATTTATAATACGGTTTTTGAAATTGCTCTCTGCTTTCTGCTTACTTAAAACTGCCTACTCAACAACTTCCGCATTCTTTAAAGTATAAAGTACTTGTCCGAGCGTCGGATTATAATTTACTCGAAGCGTTCCTTTTAGTTTGACCATTTTTTTGCTTGTCGCAACGGGTTTCTTAGAAAAAACCTCCATCACTGACTCTGGACCAGCGCCGCCACAAAAGAAACACATGTTATAAGGATAAGCCGAAAGGATAAAATATTTCTGGTCTTTTGATGCTTTCAATGGCAAAATATAGCCTTTGATAGTAATTTCTGTTCCGTTTAGTTTCTTAACCGCTTTACTGAAAATTGGTTTTTCAAGGTCAATACCCATTTCCTCGTCAAACACCTTTTGCATGCTAATCATGGCAAGGAGTTTCCAATTGTTAATCTCTTTCTGAGCCACAGCTTTCGTTTGAACTGCGCCAAGTAAGAGGAAAGTAGTTAATACTATAATTAAGTTTTTCATATTTATGTCGTGTATTTCTATTTCTTGAATCTAACCATTAAAAACGGACTACTCCAAGCATATTTAAAACAGCAAAAAGAGCAAATGCAGATAAAACAGCAGTCGTTCCTAAAACGATAATCATTTGCAATTCAAAACGCAAATCTTTTAAAAATGGTATTCCATCAGCGACGGAATGTACAAAATCACCAATAGGATCGGTCATTTCTCCGCTATCTTTGATATTATAGCCACTATCTTCTAACAACTGAGTTGCATGTTCTGAGTCTTCTACTCGAACCATAATTTGAGCGGAATCAGCCGTCGTCGCCAAAAAAGGCTCAACTTGTAACATCGTTTCATTTTTCACAAAGAAATGAATATCATTTCGCCTTAATATTGCCTTCATAAAACCCAACAAGACAACCGTATCAGCACTAGTAATTGATACATAATTTTCTGTTTTATTCTCCATGACCAATAATTCGCTATCTAATATTTCTCTTTCTTTCATCTTATTATTAATTTTTGACGTTTAAAAAAATTAACCTTTCTTCCAAAGAATATATCGTTTTATTGAATAGAAGTAAAATAGAACAGACCAATTATCTAAAAATAATGACTAAGTGAAGAAAGAGTATTATGATTAAGCTTTCCATATTTTCATTTAGGAACGCCAATAGAATAAGTTACGGGTTTTAGCATCGTTAATTTTTTCTTTAACGAGTTAAAAAATTTCTGCATAGCCTAGCTCTGGAGCTATTTTTTAAGGAAGTTAAAGGAAAAAAGAACCAGTTAAAAACCGTAAGTTATTTTATTGACGTTCCTAAGAGACGAAAGAGCGAAACAATCATATACAATCACCTTCTTTCTAAAGTAACAGGTACACCGTATTTTGGTCTTGTTGTCAAAGTAATTAACGTTTCGATTTTAGCATTTGGTGTCAAGTTCAACTTAAAACGTTGCGTTGCCATTGCTATAATAAAAACGGCTTCCATCATCGCAAAATTGTTACCTAAACAGATTCTTGGCCCTCCGCCAAAAGGTAAATAAGCAAATGTATGTTGCGCTCGTTGTGCTTCTTTATCAAATCGATGCGGATTAAAAACTTCAGGTTCTTCCCAAAAATCAGGATGACGATGCAATAAATATGGACTAAACAACGCATCTGCACCACCTTCTATTTCATAATCACCTAAAACATCATCATTTTCGATATGTCTTGGCAAAATCGGAACAGGCGGATATAAACGCATCGTTTCCTTAAATGCTTTTAGACAATAAGGTAAGTTTGGAAAATCAGCCGCTACGGGTTTTCTTTTTCCTAGAACCTCTTCGACTTCCTGCTCTATTTTTTCTCTAATTTCTGGTTGCTGAGAAAGAATTGACCAAAGCCAAGACATGGCATTTGCCGTTGTTTCGTGTCCTGCAATAAAAATAGTCATCGCTTCATTTCTCAATTCTTCATCTGTCAATGGTTCACCCGTTTCTTCATCCGTCGCATCCATTAACATTTGTAATAAGTCCATCGGTTTCTCCTCCGTTGCTCTCCTTTCTTTGATTATTCGGTAAACTATTTCATCTAATTTATCAATATATCCTTTATATTTTGCATTACTCTTGATTGGTAATTTGTACAAAAACTGGATAGGATAAGACGTTCTTCGGTTGGTTGCTTCCAATAAAGGCGTAAAAACATCCGCTACGGTTTGAATATCTTCATCAGAAAGTCCTGTGCTAAATAACGCTTTTACGACAACTTTTAACGTTACTCGCATCATCGAATCAGTCATTTCTATGACTTCTTTTTTATCGCAAAGTACTTCCCATTCTTCTAGCATTTCTTCGATGCAATCTGTCATAATAGCACCTAAATTAGTAATTTTGGCTTTATGAAAAGATGGCTGTGCTAAACGTCTTTTTCGTTTCCAATTCTCTCCCATTGCCGTAAAAGTACTTTCTCCCAAAACGACTTTTACCATTTTGAAGCCAATTGTTTTTTTGGTGTAAT
Source organism: uncultured Saprospiraceae bacterium (assembly GCA_964564885.1). Lineage (GTDB taxonomy): Bacteria > Bacteroidota > Bacteroidia > Chitinophagales > Saprospiraceae > CAKZLL01. Next base: position 4,314 of record CAZMEH010001036.1, read on the forward strand.
TATGACTTTTATGAGTTAACATCTCTTTGACCAAATCAGGATGATTGACCAAATACATATCTTTTTTCAAAAGTTTAAATGAAACAACATCACCGTATTTATCGGCAAGTGATTGCAGCCATTCCAAGCGTTTAGGGCCAGCTAAATTGAATATATTCCCTACAAAAGGATAACCGCTTGGCCCTTGAGGTTGTTTTTTTGTTGAACTCATATTTGCTATTAAATTGATCTTCTTTATTAATGTTTAGATACAATTATAAAACTATTTAGGTAACACTACCTAATTTTTTTTTAATTATTACTTTTAAAGCCTACTTTTTTCTTAATATTGCAATAGTATGAAGACGAAAGACAAAATATTGAATCAAGCATTACTATTATTCAACGAAAAAGGAGTGGACCAAGTTTCTGTTTTAGAAATTAGTCAACAGTTGAACATCAGTTATGGAAACCTTACCTATCATTTCAAAAAGAAGGAAGAGATTGTTTTGTCTTTGTATCAGCAAATGCAGCAAGAATTGAACGCTTCTATTACAAACCTCGTACAATGTATTTTTGAAGAAACCTATTATCTTAAATTAGTCAACGAAACCTTTGAAGTAACTTGGAAGTATCGATTTATTTATTTGAATATAAATAGTCTAATGATTCAGTTTGATGTCATTCTTCAATCTGAAAAAGCGCATGCATTGAGTAGGAAGAAAATACTAGGTAAGGCAAAAAAATATTTGATTCAAGAAGGTTATTTAAAACCAGAAATCCAAGTGAATTACAATATGGTTATTCATAATTTAGCGATGATTTTGTATTCATGGATAACTGATGCGAAACTCTTTTACGAAGGAGATGAAACGACTAAGATTGATAGTTATGTTTCCTTATTCTATAATGTTGCACTGCCTAATTTTACAGAAAAAGGGCTTCAACGCTATCAGCAATTAATGAAATAGTAAGCGTTTGAAGAGTTTTTCAAAACTAAAACAACTCCTCTAAGATACTCACATGATTGTACTTAAAAAAACACTCATCAAAAAAATGACAATCCATTATTTGATTACAATAGTTTAAAAATCAATAACAAACACATATTTTAAATGTAGTTCGTACATTTAATTCCCTAAGCCAAACCTACGTTTAAACCTTCATTTGGGTAAACTCACTCATTCTTTATTGTTGCTTACCAATAAAATCACCAGTATTGCAGTGTTATTATTTGAAGTTAAACGATAAACTGCATTTCATGAGAAAGTTATTAAAACAACAACAGGAATGCACCAACCCTGTTATTTACCCATTTAGAGCATAGTATAAAAAAACATAATAATAATTACAAAGCAGGCTACCTTTTGGTGGTCTGCTTTTTTATAAAAAAAACCATACATTTGCAAAAAACAAATACATTGTAATAAATATATATTTATACGAACAGCGATTAACGCTCACTCTCTGATGCAAAAAATAAATACAATAATATTTTTATTATTGGCACTACCTTTATATGTGCCTGCACAATGCATTCAAGGCAATTGCCAAGAAGGCTTTGGTGTCACTATATATCAAGACTACACTACTTACATTGGTCGTTTCGACAATTTCAAGGCAAATGGATATGGAACTTGCTACTATACTACAGGAGCAAAATACAGCGGAACATGGCGTGACCACGAGTTTCATGGAGAAGGTTTGTACATTTATCCAGATGGAACAAAGGAATTTGGTACTTGGGAAAACGGGACTTTAGTCGATGCTAAAGATTGGATAGACTCAACTGCCAGCCGAAAACCAATTACTTGGGCGATGATAATTGGCGTTTCCAATTACCTACATTTAAAGCCTTTAAACTATCCTGATGACGATGCTTATCGTATTATGGCATTTTTACAAAGTCCGCAAGGCGGCGCAATAAAAGACCGACATTTAAGTGTTTTGATTGATGAATCGGCGAATCGTTCCACCATTTTATTTTCATTACACGAAATTGTTAGACAAATTGGACCTAAGGATAAGCTAATATTTTATTTTTCTGGACACGGTTTTGAAGATGCTTTTGCACCAATTGATTTCGATGGAGAAGCAAATAGGTTATACCATCAAGAAGTGATTAATATTATAAATGGCGCATTAGCTAGTGAAAAACTATGTATTGTAGATGCTTGTTTTACTAGTAAAACGCAAGGAGAGGATATTTTAAAAACTAGTAATAGTGTCAAAGTTTCTAGTGCGTATTATCAAAAATTCTTAGACAAACAGAAAAAAACAACTTGTATTTTTTCAACTCAAGCAAACGAAGCTTCTATTGAACAACGAGGATTACGTCAAGGTGTTTTTAGTTATTTTTTATTAAAAGGCTTAAAAGGCGATGCTGATGTTAACAACAATAAAGAGATCACTATCAATGAAATCAGTTCTTATGTTCAAGAGCAAGTAACTACTTATACGAATAATTATCAGCGACCAATTGTACTTAATGCAGAAAATAATGAATCTGTTATTTCTGAAATTAAAGATTAGCCGTTACTCAACTATTTACTAAATCTCATCTAAAAGTCATCAAATCAATGTGGTTTGATGACTTTTTAGATAGGATTTATCATTAATAACGTTAGAGATTTTTTTAATAGAAATTGTTAAAACCTAATTTAACAATCAACCAATTGTACCGCTTTTACAATTTCATTCGGTGCTTCTGCATTCAAGCAATGTCCTTTATCTAACACATCAATTCTAGTCGCATTTGGTATCATTTTCACTAAGTCATCCGTATGAAAAGGCGGCGAAGTAGCATCTTTCGTTCCTATCACAACAGCAGTAGGAAGTGTGATTTTATGCAATTCCGGGTAATAATTCTCCGCTCCGAAAGCTTCTAAAATAGGAAGGAGCTTTGA